>CAIWTI010000098.1 GCA_903915545.1 uncultured Actinomycetes bacterium
CAGCAAGGCGATCGCCGCGAACGCGAGCAGGAAGAAGTACCAGTCGAGGTCTGAGTTCAAGCGCCAGCCAAACACGCTCGGGTAGTTGAAGATCACGCCGATGATCCCGAAGTAATCAGCCTGAAACTTCAGGAAGAAGTAGAGCATGATGAAGTGCAGGGCGAGCGTTCCGAGCAGCAGGTAGATGCCGCGAATCCGTAGCGCCGGTAGCCCGACAAGTGCGCCGACGATCGCACCGGCAAGCCCAGCCGTGAGCACGACAACGACGAACGGCAGGTGCATCCACTTGATGCCCACCGAGGCTGCGACCATCGCGCCGATCGCGTAAAACGCTGCGTTGCCGATCGAGATCAGGCCCGTGTACCCCGTCAGCAGGTTGAGGCCGAGCGCACCGACGATGTAGAGCAACGTGAAGTTGATCTGCGTCATGTTCATGTTGAGCGTCTCGTGTCGGGTGAGGTGGAGCCCAAAGATCTGGTGCTGCGACATCACCCACGGCAGGTAGATCAGCGCCGCGCTCATCAAGATCGCCCAGATCGCCATCGCCTTCGTGCGAATCAGGCGCATCTCGTGGCGATACGACGTGCTGTACGAGCCGAGGCGCAGCGACTTCATACGCGCACGATCTCTTTCTGACCAAACAGCCCATAGGGGCGAAGGAGCAGCATGACGAGCAGGCCGCCGTACACGACTGCCTGCGACACATCGGTGTTGATGTAGCCGCCCGAGAACGACTCAAGCAGCCCCACGACCATGCCGCCCGCAATGGCGCCTGGGACCGATTCGAGGCCGCCAATCACCACCGCCGGGAACGCATAGAGGCCTAGGGCCGATAGCTCGATGTTCACGTTTTGCGTTTTGTTGGCCAGGATGATTCCGCAGACGAAGGCAAGGATCGTGCTGATCGACCAGGCGACCATCGAAACGCGGGTGATTGAGATGCCCGAGAGCGCGGCAGCCTCGTTGTTCTCTGCGGCGGCGCGCATCTGCAGGCCGATGCTCGTGAACCGGAAGAAGACGCCGAAGATGACGATCACGACGAGCGCGACGATGATCGTCAGCAGGTCGAACTTCGAGATGTTCACGCCCCAGGGGCGGTAGACGCCTTGGGCGATCGGGGTTGTGTAGGCGCGGTCGTACGTCCCGAACACCATTTGGACGACCGACTCGATGATCAGCGCGGCGCCGATCGTCGCCATGACGATCGCCAGGAAGCCCAGGCCAAGGAGCGCGCGGACAAAGAGAAACTCGAAAGCGAGACCGATCACGACGGCGCTTGCGAGCGCCAGCACCATCGAAACCCACGTGTTCATCTTCAGGATTGGCCCGAAGGTGATGAGCATGTACGACCCGACCATCATCAGGTGGCCCTGGGCGTAGTTGAAGACCCGCGTCGCCTTGAAGACGAGGACGAAACCAAGTGCGATCAGTCCGTAGATCGCGCCCTTCGACAGTCCGATGACCAAGAATTGCGCGAACTGAGTCATGCGCAGAGTCCTCCTACCACGGCAGGAACAGGCAGCGTACGGAGACGGGATGCGGGGGTGTTGTGTTCGATCACGCCATCGGGCACGAGGCCCACGTCAAGCAAACGGTCGGTTGATTTAAATCAGGTTCGGGTGAGTTCTACAACCCCAAGAGGACGTCCTGCCTCGGGGTTGCGCCAATCTACCGTTTGGTTGATACTCCGCCCGTGCCCATTGCTTTGGAAGAACTCGAGAAACTGATCGGAACGAGCTTCCCGGGTGGCCGCTACACGATCGAGCCGTACCGTCACTGGCTGATGACTGACGCTGTTGGTGACACGCCGACGTCGTCCGGGGCAGCCAACCCGATGGAGATCTACCACGGTGCGATGGGAGGCCTTGGCATCACGCTCGATGAGCTGTTCGCGATGGTTGGCTCAAGCGCGGCCGACGGCCCGATGTTCGGTGAGGCCGAGATCGAGCAGGTGCTCCCATTGCGCGTTGGCGATACCTATGACGTACGCGGGGGCATCACGGGGATTGTCCGGAAGGAAGGCAAGTCGGGTGTCTTCGACATCCTCACATTCAAGCTTGAGCTCGTGAACGAGGCGGGCGAGATCGCCGGCCTCTCCACGAACTCCTTTGTCTTCCCACGGAGGGACTGAGATGGGCGTAGCGGTCGGCGACGAGCTCCCACCACTCGTGATCGAATCGGTGTCGGTTGAGGCGATGAAGACCGTCGCGGCGCTCCTGCACGACCCGAACCCGATCCACTTCGATCTCAACACGTTGCAGCGCCTTGGCATGGGCGATCGGCCCGTCAACCAGGGGCCGAACAACATGGCCTACATCGTCGCGATGCTCTCGAGCTTTGCGGGCGGACCGGAGAAGGTGCGGAAGCTGCGTGTGCGGTTCCTCGGCAATGTCCTTGGTGGCGATCGCGTCACGGCACGTGGTGTCGTCACCGATGTGCGAGAAGCAGACGGCGCAACGGTCGCCGACGTTGATGTGTGGCTTGAGCGCTCGATCGAGGACGTCGTCCTCAAGGGCGCCGCGACAATCACGGTCGGCTAGCGGACGTGTCCGCGGGGGACGTTGACGGCGGGGCCGTCGCGACCCGCAGGTTCGCGCTGTCCGACAAGACGTCGTACTGGCTCGTCTTCTACGGCATGTTGTTCATCGTCGCGACGGGAACTGTCCCGGTCGCGATGTACCCGCTGTACGCGGCGACGTTCCACTTCTCGCCCGCCGTTGTCACGCTGCTCGGTTCGGCGACCACGTTTGGCGTGATGATCGTCGTGCCGGTGCTCGGGGGCATCTCCGACGCGATCGGTCGGCGGCCGGTGCTCGTGCCAGGGCTGCTGCTCGCGATGCTCTCGATCGTCGGCTACATCTTCGCGAACGGCTTCTGGCTGCTCCTTGCGACACGGATCCTCTCCGGGTTCGCTGTCGGCCTGTTCACAGGGGCAGCGACCGCCACGCTTGCTGACCTCGAACCGAACGGTGACACGCGCCGTGCGGCGACCCATGCTTCGGCGACGTCCGTTGGCGGCTGGGCCCTTGGCCCGATCATCGGCGGCATCTTTGTCGAATACGGACCGTGGCCGCTGCGTCTGGTGTTCATCGTGAGCCTGGTGCTCCTCCTCCCCGCGCTCTACGGCGTGATCGCCATGCGCGAGACGATGCGCACGAAGCGCCGCCACGACTTCACACCGCAGCTGCGGCTGCCACCCCGCGGATCGCGCAGCCTCTTCGCGCTCGCCTCGCTCATCATCCTCGTCGCGTTCATGACGGCATCGATGTTCCAGGCGCTCGGCCCAACGATGGTCGTGCACCTGATGCATGTGAAGAACCTCGCGATCGCTGCGATCAGCGTCGTCTCGTTCGTCGGCACCTCAGCGATCGCCCAGATGCGCTTCAACGCCGTGCCGATCAAGAAGGCGACCGTGCTCGGACTGCTGATCATGCCCGCGGGCCTCGCGATTGTGATCACGGCCCTCTTCACCGCACGCATTGAGCTGTTTGTGATCGGCGCGCTGATCGGTGGCTTCGGCCAGGGCCTTGCCTACCTCGGCGGGCAGGGCATCGTCGCCTTCGTGGCGCCCGCCAAGGAGCGGGCCGCGATCTTCTCGACCTACTTCGTGATCGTCTACGTCGCCGGTGGCGGCTCAGCGATCACGCTCGGCATCTTCGCCAAGCAGTACGGGCTGCATTCCTCGACGATCACGTACACGATCCTCGCGAGCATCCTGGCGGTTTCGACCGCTCTGCTCACCGCGCGCACCACAATCGCGCGCCGCTCCGACGACGACTAGTCGCGCGCTAACCGAGCAGAGCCCATCACGAACTACAGATTTGGCGCTCGTTAGGATTGACTGTTGTAAACGAGCACAAAGTGTGATATAATACCGACATGCGGCGTATTTGGGGGGTCTTTCGAAGTTAGCCACGGTGGGCTCAAGTCGTCTCAGTGGTCGCACTGCTCGCTCTCGTCGGGGCGATTTCTGGTGCGGGAAAGAAATCCACGACACCGACCGACCGCCAGGCTTCGTCATCCGGGTCGGTCACGACGCAGACGACGGAACCGACCACGACTCAGTCCGTCGAATCGGCAGACACGGCTGACACAAGTACAGACGACAACGGGAGCGCCGCGGTCAGTTTGGTGGCTTCGAAGAGCTTCTGCGTATTCACAGGGATTGACGATGCGTTTACGGGAAACGGCCACGTTGTGTTCTTCCTTACGTTCCACAACTCCGGTAATGCCGACGGGAGCACCACGGTAGTTCCAGTCCGTCACTACACGGATGGAGCGATGAACGAGTCAGGGATGGACATGTTCACTGTGGACGTTCCAGCTGGAAGGACTGTGAAAGTCCATACCGACCAGATGATTTACAAAGCGCACGAGCACGAAATCGAAGCTTGTGGCCTTCTCTTGGATGGAAACGACGAGGTCGGGATTACAAGCACTCACCTCTAGTTTGAGGTTTCGGTCTTCGCCTCGCCTTCTACCCCGCGTCCTATCTAGTCCTTTGCCGCCGCTTCTCCGGCGCGTATGCCGAACACCAAAGCCGGACCGATCGTGCCGCCGGCGCCGGGGTATGCCAAGCCGAAGGGTGACGCTGCGGCGTTCCCTGCCGCATAGAGGCCGGGGATCGGTTTTCCGTCGAGCGCGCTGAGGACGCGCCCGTCGGCGTCGGTCTTCGGCCCACCCTTCGTTCCAAGGCAGCCTGGGTGGATCTCAAGCGCGTAGTAGGGGCCGTCGCCGAGTGCGCCGAGTTCACCGACGAAGCGGTCGTAGGCGTAGCTGCCACGTCCGAAGATGGTGTCTTCGCCTGCTTCGGCGCCGCGGTTGAACGTGCCGACGGTCTGCTCGAACGTGGCGGCGTCGATGCCGAGCTTCCCGGCGAGCTCGCCGAGCGTGTCTGCCTTGGTGAGCCAGGCAGGGTCGGGGCTGTCGGGGGTGATCGTGAAGACCCGGTACTTGCTGCGGTATTCGGCGTCGAAGACGAGCCACGCGGGAACGTGGCGGAAGACGTAGTTGGCGGCGTCGAAGTCCTGCATGGTGCGGCCGAGGTCGTTGTAGTTCTGCGATTCGTCGACGAAGCGGTTGCCGGAGTGGTCGACGATCAGGCAGCCGGGGCGGGCGCGCTCACCGAGCATCAAGCGGTACATGGGGCTGTCGTCGATTACGTCGCCGGGAAGGCTGACGGCGGGGGCCCACCAGGCTTCGCTCATTGAGCCGAGGGCGGCACCGGCGGCCATGGCGATGCGGAGGCCGTCACCCTGGTTTGTTGGGGCACCGGTTGGTGCGGTCATCGGGCCGCGGAGGAACGCTTTGACGAGTTGCTCGTCGCGCTCGAAGCCGCCCGAGGTGATGATCACGGCGTCGGCGTCGGGCAGTGCGGTGATCCGCTGGCCGGTCTTGACCTCGACGCCGAGTTCGAGGCACGCCTCGAGGAGACACGCGATGAGTGCGTGGCCTGCAGTGAACGTCCCGCGCTCCTTACGCGCACGAAGCTCGTCGGGGTCGGCATCGCCAGCCCAGAGCTCGGCGTAGGTGATCGTGCCCCAGCGGTTTGGCGCATCACGGATGAGTGAGCGCACCTCGTCGGAGGCGTCGAAGGCGAGCGGTTCAAGGGAACGGCCACCTTGTGGCCGTCCGCCTGGATGCTCGGAGTGGTAATCCGGGTAGGGCAACGCGGCCCAGCGGAGCGACGTCTCATCTTCGAGGCGCTTGGCAACCGGGCCTGAGTTGCGCACGAACACCTCGACAAGCTCTCGGTCGACGTCACCAAGTTCGAGGCTGCGCATGTACTCGAGGCCTGCTTCGACGGTGTCGTCGGAGAGATGGTTTCCCGGCAGCCACGAGACACCACCCGAAAGGGCCGTGGTGCCACCGACCTTCTCGTGGCTCTCGTAGACGGTGACAGAGGCGCCAGCCTTGGCTGCGGCCCAGGCTGCTGCGAGGCCCGCCGATCCTGCTCCGATGACTGCGACCTTCTTCATGCGGCCCTCCCTGCGTCGTCGCCTTCTCTGAATGCGTGCAGGGCAGTGCGTGGTGCGTTGGCGTCACCGATCACGATCAGCCGCGCTCCGAGACGCTCAACGGTGCTCGCAAGCGCGGTGTCGCTACGTCCATGAACGCCGGCAACGACTGCTGCGAACGGCCGCTCTCGCATTTCTTTGGTGTACACGTTGCGCGTCACCGCGAGTCCCCCGGAGACACCTGCGAAGGCGGTGCTCGGCTCCATCTCGACACCGAGCTCGACGTACCGTCCGATCACGTCGGCGAGGTGTGTGAAGCCGAGGTTCTGGCCGACGTTGAGGTACGGGGTCGCAATCGTGAGCTTGCCTCCGTTGCGCGCGATGTGCTCGGCGGTGAGGGCGGCTTCGCTGTCGGCCTTCAGGTCAACAAACAGGACTGGGCCGTTGAACGCCGGTTGAGCCAGCGCCTCGTCGATCGAAAGGACGGGGATGCTGCCGTCGAGGTCGACGCTAAGCCGATCGGGGGCGGGCAGCGCACCGGTCGCGAGTACGACGACGTCCGCAGCAGCCAGCTCGTTCTCTCTCGCTTCGACACCAACGTTCACCGTCACGCCAAGCGTTTCGAGTTCGCCTTCGAGCCATTCGATCGAACGGAACAGCTCGGCTGCGTCGCCGAGACCGCGCACCCAGCGCAGGCGCCCGCCAAGCTCGGACTCACGCTCGTAGACGGTCACGGTGTGGCCGCGCCGAGCGGCAATCTCCGCCGCCTTGAGCCCAGCCGGGCCGCCACCAACCACGACGACCTGCTTGGGATCGGTCGTCGGCACGGGCTCGCCCTGGGCCTCGCGTCCGACATCAGGGTTGTGGAAGCAGGTGATCGGGAGCCCCGCAACCATGCGATCGACGCAGCCCTGGTTCGCGCCAACGCAATGGCGGATGTGGACTCCGCGCGAGGTCTTCTCGACAAGGTCTGGGTCGGCGATCAGCCCGCGAGTCATCGCCACGAGGTCACAGTCGCCGTTGGCGAGTGCCGCTTCGGCCTGCACAGGGTCGTTGACGCGACTCGCAGCGATCACTGGCACCTGCTGTTCGATCTCGTCGCGCAGCTTGTGTGCGAGCGGCAAGAACTCACCGAGCTGGTGGCGGAAGTTGCCGATCGTCCGTGCGTAGTGGCCGGTGCGTGAACCTTCCGACTGGTTCACGTAATCGAGGCCACCGGTGCCCACGAAGGTCTTCGCGACGTGCCGCAGACCGGCTTGACCGAGACCGCCGCGTTCGGGGTTCAGGAAGTCGTCGGTCGAGATGCGCAGGCCAACAACAGGCTCACGGCCGACCCGATCACGGACGCGCTCGATTAGCGCCTTCCCGAACGCGAACTGATCGCCCCATTCGTCGTCGCGGCGATTTCCCCACGGGCTGAACGACTGCTGCAACAGGTAGCCGTGCGTGCCGTGCAGCTCAACACCGTCGATGCCCGATTCGATCGCGATCGCTGCTGTGGCAGCGAATCCGTCAAGCACCTCTTCGATCTCCGCGCTCGTCATCTTGTGCGCACCCTCGCCCTCAGCGGTGACGAGATCGTCGAACGCCCAGATTGGCTGAAATGCCGTGCGGCCGTTTGAGGTGAACTGGCCGCCGAAGTGGATCAGCTGCTGGAAGACTTTGCCGCCGTGCCGGTGGATCCGGTCGGCCATCGACGTGAGCTTGCGACGAAGGTCATCGGCCTCGTACGGAAAATGCCCGAGCGCGTGACTCGACGGATGGACGTGCACCGGCTGGAGGATGATCAGCCCGGCCCCACCTTGAGCCCGGCGCTCTTGGTAGGCCTCATATCGCTCCCCATCGATGCCAGGGCGGTAGTACTCGAGGAACGAGCCGTGCGCCGTCGAGACGACCCGGTTTCGAACCTCGACTGAGCCGATCCGCACAGGGCTCAAGAGCTGCATGAGCGACCTCCTTACGACACGCGAAGGAGCGGCCCAGGTCGGCCGCAGGAACAGGGCGCGTCAGACAGCGAGCCTCGGGCGCCCGGTGCGAACCGCAAGAGCGGTGCGCCGCGGCGACCAAGCGGGGTGACGAGGATTTCGCCCTCAACACCCGATGCGAGACGTGCGCCGTTCTCGTCGACGATCTCGACGAGGTGGCGATCGAACACATGCAAGTCGTGCGACCCCGGGGTGCACGCTGCCGCGACAGCACCTGTGGCCGGTGTTCCCCAGAGGGCTGCGTGTGGCCAGCCGCCCGCGTTGTGTGTCGTGCCGACAACGAGGCGCACCGAGCCGAGATCAGCACCCGTCGCTTCGGCCTTGGAACGGAAGCCTGCGACGTCGGCATGCGCGGGAGCAAAGAGCACGGTGGCCTTCCCTTCCGCCGCAGCTGCTACCGGATCCGCCCCGCCCGGAACGACCATCGTCGCGCGAAGAAGCGCCGCGGCAGCCGCCAGGCCACGTTGCGAAGCAAGCGCCAAGATGCGGTCATCCGAGGTGACGCCCGCCGTTTCGAGCGCTTTCGCAAGCGTCTCGTCGTTCTCGGCGATGTCGGTCGCAACAAGTGGAAGCGTGAAGTTGCCGAGGGTGATCTCCTGCGCAATGTGCTTCGAATCAACCGCGGTAACCTCGTGTCCGGCAAGGTCGCTCGGGCGCGTCGGTGACAACGTCGTGATGTCAGCGGCAACACCTTCAGCCGCCACACCGGCAGCCGCGAATCGCTCGCGGTAGAACGGGCTGCGCTTCGCGGCATGCCGCACAAGCGTCTTCAGGCGAGCCGACGGAGTGCCCGGTCGCGTCGCCGCCTTCCGCACGGCATCGATGTCGTACCAAGTGGTGAGCCGGCAGATCATCCCGTCGCGCATCGTGAAGACGTCAACTGCCTCGAACTCGACCGGCACACCCTCGTGCGTCTCTCCGGTGAAGTGGATCTCGACCGTGACGATGTCGCCCGCAACGTGAATCGCGTACGGGTCGTCGTAATGCACCGGGTACGGGACGAGAACCGTTGAGTAGTAAGTGAGGACATCCTCTTTGCCTGAACGCGGGCGGGCACCGACGCCAACCAGCTCTGCGTCCTCGGTCCAGATGCCGTTGAAGTCGTCCCAGTTTTCGTTGTTCAGGCCGTCGAAGTACCGGCGAATCGCTTCCGGAACTTCGCCGGCCATCTACAGACTCCGCAGCCGCTCGCGGATCTCGTTCAGCGCACGGAACGAGAAGCCGGCAAGTGTCGGATCGCCGAACGCCGTGATGTTCCAGAGAATCGGATGACGCAGGCCCGCCCGGTGGAACTCGGCCATCTCGTCGACGATCTGGTCGACCGTGCCACAGAAGGCGTAGTAGTCGAGCGTGCGTGGCGGGATCGCCTCGGCGATGCGCAGCCCCTCCTCCCGGTCGATCCGCGTCGGCAGGAAGTCATGGAAGCCGGAACCGGCGCTACCAAGCGGCGGATCAATGCCGAGCTTCTGGAACGTCTCCGACGGCAGAAGCACACAGAGCAAGCGAACGAGCGGATGCTGCTTGAGTCGCTCGACCGTCTCCTCGTCGGGCCCGACGAGGATGTAGGCGAGCATGCCCGGCGTCACGCTGTCTTCAGGACGGCCCGCATCAACCGATGCGCTCTTGATCGTGTCGAGCGCGCTCGCGTATTCGCCAGCTTCCATCTTGGTTGGCAGCCAGCCATCGCCCTTGCGTCCCGTGATCCCAAGCATGCGCGGCTTGTGGGCTGCAATCCAGATCGGCGGGCCACCTGGCGTGTACGGCTGCAGGCCGAGCACGGCGTCTTTCAGTTGGTAGAACTCGCCGTCGAAATCGACAGCACCCTCGGCGTTCCAGAGCAGCCGGATCACGTCGAGCGCCTCGTCGAGGTGGCCCACCGGTTTATCCCACGACATGCCGTACGGCGTGACGTTGAGCTGCTCACCGCTACCGAGGCCGAGGATCGAGCGGCCACGGGTGACGTGGTCGATCGTCAGCGCGGTCTGAGCGAGCACCGCCGGGTGATGCGTAATCACGTCGGTGACGACAACGCCGACCTTGATCTTCTCGGTCTGCGCGCCAACCACCGGCATCATCACCAGCGGGTCGAAGTAGGTGTGCGGGTTGGGCTGGAACTTCGCGAGCGGCGTGATGTCCTCTGTCCACACCGACTCCGGATGCCAGCCCATCAGGTGGCTCGGCCACCAGATCGAGTCGTAACCGTCTGCCTCAGCCCGCTTCGCGAGCTCGACCGCCTTGTCGGCGGGGGGCATGATCGTTCCGGGTGCTCCGAACTCGATCTCCATCTACTTCACACCAGCCTCTCGCTTGCACATTCCATCGGGATCAATGACGTCGCGAAGCAGGCGTACCTGCTCGGCGGTTGGCTTCGGCGTCTCCTCAACGCTCGAGGGCACGAGCAGCTCGAAGCCGGTTGCCTCCTGCACCTGCTCGACCGTCACACCCGGATGCACGGAGCGCAGGCGCATCCGCTTTGAGTCCGGGGCAAAGTCGAGAACAGCAAGGTTCGTCACCACGAGCTTGGGGCCACCCGTGAGGCCGAGCTTGTCGCGCTCGTCGCCACCACCGAGGTAGCCCGGGCACGACACGAAGTCGACCTTCTCGACGAGCGACCGCGGATTGTGGTTCGTGTTCCAGTAGAGGAGGTTCTTGCCGAGCGCACCCATGTCGGCGAGGCCGGCTGTCCCTGGGAGGCGCACCTTCGGGCGGTGGTAGTCGTCACCGATCACCGAGTTGTTGGCGTTGCCGTACTGGTCGAGCTGAGCAGCGCCGACACAGAAGGTGTGGAGATGCCGGCCGCTCTGGGCGTAGTTCCAGAAGTCGCCGTACTGCTCGAGGTACATCACCGAGTCGCGCCAGAGCGGTGACTCAAGCGTCGAGGCCGGAACGCGGTCAGGGCGTGGGTCGACACCGGCTGCACCCGCGAGCCACACCAGCTCGGGAGCGTGGGTGCGGAGCGCGAGCATGATCGCCGCAACGGGGATGAATGACGCCATGCCGTTGCAGACCTCGTCACCGTCCTTGAACTGGGCGGCGAGCGTTGCGCACATCAGCTCGTCGATGGTGTATTCGCCGTAGTCAGCCATTAGCGCGTCAACTCCAAGATCCGCTCGGCGCCACCGACGGCGGCGAGGTAGTCGGCCTGCGTCGCGGGCTCGTAGACGTACTTCTGCAGGAATGCCTGCGTCGCCTCGTCGTCTCGCGCGACCTTGATCCACTCGAGGTGGAAGGCCGTGTCATAGGTGTAGTTCGGGAAGAACGACGTCGGATGGGCGCCGTAGGGCACCTCGACGACCGCATCAACAGCGAAGCCTGGCAGCACGGTGCGATCGGGGTTACGCCGCAGCACCTCGGTGTCGACGATCTCCTCGGCCGTGACGATGACCTTCTTCGACGCCTTCGGGAAGATGCCAAGGTCGGGCCACTTGATCGTGGGCTCGATCTGCACGTTGCCGCGCGCGTCAGCGCGATGGGCGTGGATGAACGCGACGTCGGGGACGAGCGCGCGACACGCAACGACCGTCTCACCGGTGAACGGATCCTGCAATAGCGTCAGGTTGTCGTTGATGTCGATCAGATCGGAGCCGAGCATCCCGCGCGTGGGCAGGAACGGCAGGTTGCGCGCACCGGCACCAAGGCGCGCGTTGAGCGCCGTCTCCGACAACTCCTCGACTCGCACGCGGCCACCCTCGACTGCCTTGCGGTACTGGTTGCACAGGCCGAACTGCTCCATCGACACCGCAGCGCCAATGAACCGGTCGATGACGCCGGCCGCCGACAGCCAGTCGACGGCCATGCCGCCAACCAGACAGACGAGGCCAAGGTTCCGCTTCTCTTGGCGGATCAGCTCGCGGACGAGCGCCATCGGCGCTGCCTGCGTCGCCATGTTTTGGAGGGCGACGATCTCCCCGTCGGAAACGAGCCCGACCGCCTCCTCGATGGTCATGACCTTATTCATGAGAGTTGCACGATCTCCATTCCACCGTGGATTTCGAGGATCTGGCCTGTGATGTAGTCCGAGTCGGGCGAGGCGAGGAACGCAACCGATGCGGCGACGTCGGCGGGCTGGCCGGGACGCCCGATCGGCACCATCGCGTCGATCTTCGCAACGACCTCACCAGGAATCCCGAGCACGTCTCCCTCGCCACGGGCGGAGGTCAGACGCGTGCCCTGGATGTAGCCCGGCGCGACCGCGTTCACGTTGATCTGCTGGTACGCCCACTCACGCGCGAGCGCCTTGGTCAGACCAATGACTCCGCCCTTAGCTGCGCTGTAGTTGACGTTGCCCGCGACGCCGTAGATGCCGTTGATCGACGCCATGTTGACGACCTTGCGGTTGTACGGAGCATCCTTCTGACGCAATAGCCGCGCCGCGGAGCGGCACAGGTAGAAGGTGCCTTTGAGGCTGACATCGAGGACGAGATCCCACTCGTCGTCGGTCATCCGATGCACCATCGCGTCGCGCGTGATGCCCGCGTTGTTCACGAGGATGTCGAGCTTGCCGAACTCCCGCTCAGCCGTCGCGACGAGCTCGTCACACGATGCGACCTCAGCAACGCTCCCGACGCACACAACCGAGCCGGGGATGCTCGCGGAGGCCTCGCGCGCGACGTCGGCATCGACGTCGTTGACGACGACCGACGCACCCTCAGCGGCGAGCCGCTCGGCGATCGATTTGCCGATGCCCCGGCCGGAGCCGGTGACGATCGCGACCTTTCCTTCGAGAGTTCCCGCCATTGCTAGTAGCGCCAGGCGTCCCCGAACTCGGCGATGCGGCCACCAAGCACGGTCTCGGCAGCGGTCAAGCCCGCACGTGCTGCGCGGTCGACACCGATGCCACGGCTACGGAACGTCTCGCTCGCAAACAGCAGACCCTCGACGTTCGGGGCCTTCCAATGCGGACGATAGGCGCCGACGAGACCCGGCTTCTGGATCACGCCGAACGACGGCTCGTAGACCATGTGCCGGCGACGCCACACGGGGTTTGCGAGGCCCGGGTACATCGTGCCGATGTCGGCTTCGAACTTCGGGAAGATCTCCTGCAAAAACTGCTGGTCGTTGCCCTTCTCCCCCGGCACGATGCCGCCTGCGACGTAGAGGTACTTGCCCTCTGGTGCGGTGGTCGGGTCGAGTGCGGTCATCTCGAACAGGAACCCTGGGACGCGCGCGGTCGGCGTGTGCAGCCAGGTCGAGAGCTCGAGGCGATCGAGAATCGGCACCGGCTCGTCGGTCGCGAGGTAGAGACCAAGCCACGCGATACGAAACTTGTCCTGCGCGAGGTGCTTGATCTGGCCGACGTACCAGTCGGGCAGCTCCCACTCCGGCACGACCTTGAGGACATGCCACACGGGCAGCGTCGAGATGACGACATCAGCCTCGATCAGCTCGTCCTCGAACATTTCGTTCGGAAGGATCCGGGGCTGGCGCGCGATGTGAACGCCCTTCACCTTGTGATCCTCGATGACGACGCGCTCGACGTTCGTGCCGAGCCGCACCTCGCCACCGTTTTCGGTGACCGCATCACAGAGATCCTGGAAGAGGCCGTCCCAACCCTGCTCGGGCCAGAACGAGTACGCCGCCATGTGCTTCTCCATGTAGTGCATCTTCCGCACGTACAGCGCTTCGCTCGCCGAGTGATCCCACCACTCCTCGGTCATGTACTCGAGGACGGAGATGTATTCGAAGAGGTCGACGACGCCCTGGTCGGTCGAGTACTGGTGGATCCACTCGCGCAGCGAGCGGTCGTCCCACTTCTCGAACTCCTCGTACGGCGTCTCGACGACAGCCTTGATGACCTTTTTCAGCTCGTCCTTGTTGCCGGAGTACCGGTCGCGGATCGAGCCCCACTTCTCGGCCTTGTGATCCCAGACGTTCATGTCGGTATTCGCCGGGCCGTGGCCGAGGCGCTTGCCGAGATACTCGAAGATCTTCGTGATGCCAGAGCCGGAGTCCTCGAGGAGGTGACCTCCGAGGTTGAGCTTGAAGCCCTCATCCGGCACCGCCATGCCGCGGCCACCGAGGTGCGGGGAACGATCGAAGACAATGACCTTCTTCCCGTTCTTTGCCAGGATCGCGGCTGCCGAGAGGCCTGCTGCGCCCGCTCCGATTACCGCGACGTCGTACTTCGCCATGTCCCCTCCGTCGTGTGAAAGTCCACCAAACGTCCGTTTGAAAGTCTCTACCGTTGCCCACCCTCCGTCAAGCGGGATCGACAGTCGGGAAAAGTCCTGGAACTAGCCGGATTGCGCGAGTGCCGCGCGGATCGCCGGCACCGTCTCGATCAACTTCGGGACACCGACGAGCGTCGCGACCGACAGCACCGCGCCCCAGATCTCGTTGTCCGACATCCCGAGTGCGCGGGCTCGCTCAACATGTGCGGCAAACGATTCCGCCGGGGCGCCAAGCGCGATCAGCGCGCCAAAGCGGGCGAGCTCGATCGATCGCTCATCGAGCCCCGAGAGCTGCTCGAGCGCAACGCGGGCATCCCGCAGCGCGGCGACCGCTTCCACCGGAAGTCCGGTGAGCGCCGAGGGAACAGAGATTGGTGTCGGCTCCGCCATCGCTCAGAACACTACTCGGCACGCACGGTCGCGTCTGCGTAGATTTTCACTCCCCGCCGGAAAGGAGATTCAGCACCGTGAAGGTGACGAAGACCGACCACATCGCCATTGCTGTCCACGACCTTCGCGACGCGGTCAAGCTCTTCATCGACACGATGGGCGGAACCTTCGTCGCAGGCGGCGACAGCACGAACGAGGACATCCGTACTGTGCAGCTCGTCGTTGGCGGTTTGAAGATCGAGCTGATGCAGCCGATCGGTCACGACTCCTACCTCCAGCGCTTTCTCGACAAGCGCGGCCAGGGCTTCCACCACATGACGATCTTCGTCGAGGATCTCCACGAGGCGATCGCGACACTTGAGCGCGACGGGTACGAGACCGTCGACACCGACGACAGCTCCCCGCGCTGGGCCGAGACGTACGTCCGCCCGAAGTCGGGCTTCGGAACGTTGCTGCAGCTCGTTCAGACGAACAAGAGCTGGGGCGATCCGTTCCCGGGGATCACGCTTGAGGACGTGCTGAACGGCGACGTCCACTGGCGCGATAACACCCCCACGCTGCGCGCACCCGACGAGCCGCGGCCGTTCGACCCAACCAAGGCGTAGGGCGATCGTTAACGACGGAGGCCCCGATTGCCGGGGCCCCCAAAGCACGTCGTGATGTTCGCTTAGAAGCTGCGCGGAAGACCGAGGTCTTCAGCAACGAGGTTGCGCACCATCTGGTTCGTGATCGGCCCGATCTGGTAGAGCCGGGCGTCTCGCCAGTAGCGCTGCATCTGGTACTCGGCCGAGTAGCCGTAGCCACCGAGGATCTGGATGCCGCGGTCGGCAGCCTCGGTCGCGTACTCCGAGGCGATCGCCTTCGCCGCCGACGACTCGATGTGACACGGCTGATCGGTGTCGTAGAGCCACGCCGACTTGTAGGTCATCAGCTCGGCCTGCATCAGGCGCATCTGCATGTCGGCGATCCAGTGTGAGATCACCTGGAACTGGCCGATCTTCTTACCGAAGGCCTCGCGCTGGGTCGCGTACTTGACGGACTCCTCGATCACGCCGCGAAGCACACCTGTGGCGAGTGCCGCGACAAGAATGCGCTCGTTGTTGAGGGTCGTGAGGATGTGGTTCCACCCCTTGTTGACCTCACCGATCACGTGTGTGCCCGGGACGTAGACGTTGTCGAGTGCGACTTCGCACGAGCCGACGCAGCGCATCCCGAGCTTCGGGATCGCGCGAGCGACGACACCGTCGGCCTTCGCATCGACCAGGAACAGCGTCTTGCCGCGCGACGGCTTCTCGGCGTCGCGATCGGTCGTTGCGAGTAGCAGCAGGTAGTCGGAGACATGCGCCATCGTCGACCAGACCTTGGCGCCTGAGATACGGAAGCCGTCGCCATCGGGCACGGCGTTCGTGATCATCCCGCCCAGCAGGTCGGTGCCGGCATCCGGCTCCGTCACGGCGATCGCGGTCTTGCACTGGCCCGAGACGAGCTTCGGCATCAGATCGGCCTTCAGGTCGTCCGAAGCAAATCGCTGAATCGACTTCGCGTTGAACTGGTTGATGCCCCAGATCCACGAGATGCCGGCGAGCGAGCGAGCGATCTCCTCCATGAAGATCGCCTGAATCATCGCGCCGCCACCCTGGCCGCCGAGTTCCTCTTCGATACCAATGCCGAAGAAGCCAGCGTCGGCCATGTCCTGCCACAGCTGGTGCGGGAAATGGGAGCCGTCGTGGTCTTCGTGGCTCTCGAGTTCGAGGGCGTGCTCCTTGGGGCACTTGTCCTCAACCCACTCGCGCACCATCGCGCGAAAGTCGTTCTCTTCTTCCGAAAATGCGAAATCCACCACTGCCTCCTTGCCCCGAGCTCGTCGTAACGGGCTAATCAAACAAATGTTTGGTGGAGCATAGTGGATGCTTCTGCGCTTAGATACAGCCCATGGCCCACGTCCGCGCCCCCATCACCGGAGTCGTCTGGCAGGTGCTCGTCGCCGAAGGTGACGCCGTCGCGGTCGAGCAGACCGTGATCGTGCTCGAGTCGATGAAACTCGAGATTCCGGTCGAGTCAGAGAGCGCTGGCACCGTGCGCCGGATCCTCGTTGCCGAGGGCGACGCAGTCACCGAAGACCAAGTCCTCCTCGATCTCGACTAGCTAGGCGTGCGACCAGTTGGGGTCGCGCTTGGCGAGGAAGGCATCGACACCCTCGCGGACATCGGCCGAGTTGAAGAGCGTGACGAACAGGTCGTGCTCGCGATCGAGGCCCGCATCGATGCTCGACGCAACCGCCCGCTTGGCGGCTTGAACAGCGAGCGCCGGTAGGGCGGCGAGGCGCTCGGCGAGTGCGACGGCACGCTCAAGCGCGGCGCCTTCGTCCGCGACAATGTTGACGATGCCGAGTTGCTTCGCCTCGGCGGCCCCCACCGTGGTTCCAAGGAAGAGCAGGTCCTTCGCCGCACCGACACCAGCACGTCGCAGCAGGCGCTGCGTGCCACCGGCGCCGGGGATCAGCCCGAGCCGCACTTCCGGGAAGCCGAACCGCGCTCGCTCGTCGGCAACGAGCAGGTCGCACACGAGCGCGGCCTCGAGCCCACCACCCACCGCTGAGGCCTGAATTGCAGCGACGGTCGGCTGTGGCAGCGACTCCCACGCGCCAAACACCCGCCGTGTGAGCTCGGTGTGATCCTCGATCGACGAATGCCCTTCGAGCATCTGCTTGAAGGCGTTGAGGTCGGCGCCAGCCATGAAGGCCTTGTCTCCCGCTCCCGTGAGCACGACCGCGCGCACAGTGCCGTCGCCCGCAAGTTGCTCCGCCGCTGCGCCGAGACCCTCGAGCACCGCGTCGTCGATCGCGTTGACGGGTGGATTCGTGACAGTGACGACCGCGACCGCACCGTCGATCAGAACGGTGACCGGGTTGCTCATCGAGCGTCCTCGTACGTCTTGAAACCTTGCCCGGTTTTGCGGCCGAGGTGCCCCTCGCGAACAAGCTGACGCACGTTGTCTGGCGGTGTGAAGCGATCCCCGAACGTCGCAGCGAGATTGTCCGCGACCTTCTCCAGCACGTCGACGCCCGATAGGTCAGCAGTCGTCAGCGGCCCCATCGCGTGGTTGAACGCGAGCTTGCAGGCGAGGTCGACATCGGCCGCGTCGGCGATCCCCTCTTCGACGATCCGCGCGGCCTCCACCATGAAGAGCGCGATTAGCCTCGAGGTAATGAAGCCCGGCGTGTCGCGCTTGCAGACGACGGTCTGCTTCCCATAGGCGTGCGCGAGCTCAAGCGTCGTGGCGAGCGTTGCATCGGATGTCTCGTCGCCACGAATCACCTCGATTAGCCCCATCAGCGGCGGCGGGTTGAACCAGTGGCTGCCGACGATGCGATCGGCGCGTCCCGTGGTCGCTGCGAGCCGAGAGATCGAGAACTGCGACGTGTTGGTCGCGAAGATGACGTCGTCGCGACAGACCGCGTCGAGCCGTCTGAGCACGTCTTCTTTCAGCCCGAAATCTTCGACAACCGTTTCGATGATGTGGTCAGCCGCAGTCCCAGCGGCCTCAAGGTCGGTCGATGTCGAGATCCGCGCTCGCGCTGCGGGGCCTGCCTCGCCGAGCTTTTCCAGCCCACGATCAATGCGCTTGAGCCCACGTGCGATCGCGTCGTCGTTGACCTCGACGATCGTGACGTTGAACCCTGCCGCCGCGACAACCTGGGCGATTCCGCTTCCCATCGCGCCGCCTCCGCCCACGATTGCGATCTGCTCGACCGGCATCGAAATCCCCCTCTGTCTAATAGGAGCGCGGCAGGCCGAGGCCCGACGTCGCAATGTGATTGAGCGCGAGCTCGCGTGTGACCGGGACGGTCTGGAGGAGTCGCATGTAGACGAAGCGCTGCAGCATTCCCGTCTCGTCGGTGAAGCCGCTGCCGCCGAAGGTCTGGAGCGCGCGATCCGCAGCGAGCAAGCCGGCGTCACACGCGGCGACCTTCGCGATGTTCGCCTGCAGCCCCGCCTTCTCGCCCGCATCGTGTGCGCGTGCGGCGGCGAGGATCAGCGCCCACGCTCCTTCGAGGCGAACGAGCGCCTCGGCGAGGGGATGCTGGATCGACTGGTGTGCACCGATCGGCTGATCGAAGACGACGCGCTCCTTGGCGTAGGTCGTGGCGCGCGAGAGGCAGTACCGCCCGAGGCCCACAGCCTGCGACGCAACGACGAGTCGCTCAGGGTTCAGGCCATCGAACAACACAGCGCCACCTTTGCCTGGCTCACCGAGGATCGCGTCGTCGGCAACCGGCACGTCGTCGAAGAAGACGCTCCACTGGTGCTCGAACGCCGGCGCCTGGACATCGACCTTGGTTGCTGTCACGCCGTCACATGGGTTCGGCAGCACGCAGGTAACGAGCCCACCCGTGTCGGGCGACTGGGCGACCACGATCATCAGTTCCGACGACTCGACCGCGGAGATGTAGGTCTTCTCGCCCGAGAGCCGCCAGCCGTCTGCTGTCTTGCGTAGCGCGGTGCGTAGGTTGTTCGCATTCGAGCCGGCGCCCGGCTCAGTGAATGCGAAGCAGAAGCGACCTGTGCCGTCGGCGATTCCCGGGAGCCACTGCTCCTTTTGGGCATCTGTTCCGTGACGGGCGATGATCGCGCCGGCGATCGCGGTCGAGATCACGAGCTTCGCGGCGGGATAGCCGCCGGCAGCCAGGCGCTCGCAGGCGATGCAGAGCTCAACCATTCCTCCGGCGCCGCCGTATGCCTCGGGCAGCGAGAGTCCGGTGAAGCCGACCTCAGCCAGATCGTCCCACTGAGCGAGTGACGCGGAGTGGTCGTCAAAATCGCGATCGGCGTAGCGCGCACCGAGCTCGAAGGCCACTTCGGCGATTGCCTTCTGCTCGGAACTCAGCCCGGTGAGTCCATCTGTCGCTCCCGTGTGCGCCATGACCGCGCCAAGCCTACAACCCGCAGGTGCTTTCCAAACGGTTGTTTGGTAGATTGGCCGCGATGCTCGGTCGCGACGTGGTGATCGTTGGAGCGGTGCGCACGCCTATTGGGCGTGGCCACCGTGAGAAGGGCGCATTCCGCAACGTCCACCCGAATGCGCTCCTCGGCGCGACCTACAGCGAAGTGATTCGTCGAGCGGGTATCGACGCGGCGCTCGTTGAAGACGTTCTTGCCGGCTGCGTGCAGCAGTACGGCGAGCAGTCGTTCAACATCGGCCGCAACGCGTGGCTCCAGGCCGGGCTTCCCTACGAGACGCCGGCGACGACGATGGATCGCCAGTGCGGGTCGGCGCAGCAGGCAGTGAACTTCGGCGCATCACAGATTGCCGCCGGCATCAACGACATCGTCATCGGTTCGGGCGTCGAGCACATGGGACGCATTCCGATGTTCGTTGGCCGCAAGTTCACCGAAGAGGTCGGCACGCCGTATCCGCCTGAGATGTACGAGCGCTACAACCTGGTCGACCAGGGCATCAGCGCCGAGATGATCGCTGACCAGTGGAACCTGTCGCGCGAGCGCCTCGACGGAATCGCCGTTCGCTCGCATGAGCGCGCCGCCCGCGCTCGTGAAGAGGGCCGCTTCGATCGCGAGATCGTCGGCATCGAAGCTGATGGCGAGCTCGTCACTGCCGACCAGGGCATCCGCCCGGGCACGACGCTCGAAGGCCTCAGCGAGCTGAAGACGGTCTTCAAGGAAGACGGTGTGATCACGGCCGGTAACGCCTCGCAGATCTCCGACGGCGCATCCGCGGTGTTGCTTGCCTCGGCCGATGCTGCCAATCGCCTTGGCCTGAAGGCCCGCGCGAAGATCGTCGATCACACGACGGTCGGCGTCGACCCGGTGATCATGCTCACCGGCCCAATTCCGGCAACGCGCAAGATCCTTGAGCGCAACGGCATGTCGATCAACGACATCGATCTGTTCGAGGTCAACGAAGCGTTCTCGTCGGTGATCGGCGCGTGGGAAGACGAGCTGCAGCCTGACACCGACCGCGTCAACGCAAACGGTGGCGCGATCGCGCTAGGCCACCCTCTCGGTTCGACCGGTGCTCGTCTGATCACGACACTGCTGCACGAACTTGAGCGCACCGACAAAGAGTTTGGTCTCGTGACGATGTGCTGCGGTGGCGGCCTCGGCACGGCAACGCTGATCCAGCGTCTGTAGCCGCCACAATCCCGGGAGGGGCCGATGACCGTACGCGCTGATCACCACATCTCCGTTCGGGTCTCGGATCTTGACCGGTCGATTCGCTTCTACACCGAGGCGATGGGCGGCACGTTGCTCACTGAGCCGGTCGTCCGGAACGGTCCGATCATCGACGAGGTCTTTGGCCAGGGAGCCGAGGCGCGCATGTGCTTTGTCGGGTTCGACAGCAACAGCATCGAGCTGTGGCAGTTCCTGAACCCCGTTACGCCGATCCCGTACTCCGACCAGCCGCGACTCGGGATCATGCACTTCGCGGTCACGGTCGATGACGTCGATGCTGCCGCAGCGCGCGTCGTCGCGGGTGGCGGCAAGCTGCGCTTCCCGGTTAAGGATCTCGGCGGCGGCGATAACCCCGCCCGCTTCGTCTATTGCGAGGATCCCGACGGCAACGTGTTCGAGTTCCTCGACACCGACTTGCACGGCACGCTCGCGCGCCTAAAGGCGCGAAACCAGGGCGCGTGAAAGCAGACGTCGCAGTCATTGGGGCCGGCGTCGCTGGCCTGTCGACAGCCGCGATCCTCGCCGCTCAGGGCAAGAAGGTCGTTGTCGTGGAGCGCGAGCGCACGCTCGGTGGACGATCGCGCCACTGGCGCTACCGCGGCCACGAGATCGGGCTTGGCTCGCACCTTGTCGAGGATCCGGGCGACAGCCTGACCCGCGTCTGCGACCTGCTCGGCATCACGATGACCCACTCGGAGCGCAGCGACTCGATGCCGTTCTGGGACAAGACCGGCTGGAAGCCGATTCAGGAGTTCTATGGCGGCTCCGCCAAGGCTGGGCTCAAGAGCTGCATTGAGGCCCTCGTCGAGACGCCGTACGAGGAGCTCGACCGCTGGGATCACGCGTCGCTGCGCGAGTGGATGGCGCAGTACACGAGCGATCCGGGCATCTACCTCGTGTGGGAGGCGATCTCGATGCTCGAGCAGATCACCACGCACCCGTGGGAGCACTCGGCCTCGGAGAACCTCTACGTGCGCAAGCTGCACTACGAGCTGAAGCGCACCGCGGGCTACTCGTTCTGGCCGATCGGCGGCTGGGTGAAGCTCTGGGAGCAGATGGGCGAAGGCATCCGCAAGCTCGGCGGCGAGATCCTACAGCCCGTGTCGGTGAACCGGGTGATCGTCGAGAACCGGGCGGTCAAGGGCCTCGAGCTCTCGACCGGTGAGATCCTCGAGACCGAGAACGTCGTTGTCTCCACCCCAGTCTGGAATCTGCCGCGCCTCTTTGATCCGGGAGTGCTGCCGTGGGATCTCGAGCAGCGCATCGATCTGCTGCGCAAGAACCAGAACCGCGCGTGCTGGATCGGCTACTGGATTGCAGCGAAGGAGCCAGTGATCGCGATGACCGAGCGCGAGATGGCGTCGTTCTTTGCCACGCCGCGTACCGGCCTACCTGGCTTCACGCTCAACTTCACGGGCTACGACCCGTCGATCTCGCCAAAGGGCGAGTACCTCACGTGCGTCGGTGCCGCGTTCGACGCGGTTGAGCACTACGGCGACAAGGCGTGGCTCGAACGGAAGTTCCAAGAGCTGTGGCTCGACATCGAGGAGATGCTCCCCGCAGCGAAGGGGGCGATCTGGACGAAGCGCCACCTCGTGACGACCTACGGCGTGATCTGCAAGCCTGGTCTTGTTGGTGCCGTTCGGCCCGACGCGACAGTGCGTGGGATCGACGGACTGTGGCTGACTGGCGATACAACTCGCGCTCGCGGCGTGGGTATCGACAAGGCCGCACGCAGTGCAATTACGAGCGCGGAAGCCGTGCTCGGTACTCGACTTCCTCACTTCTCTGGGACGGTGCGATATTGAACGCGATCGTGCAGGACTACGCTCTACTCCGCGGCCAGGGGCTTGACCTCGGCGCGTACTACCACGCCTATCCGGAGGACGAGCGCACGATGCTGCGCGTCATCGCGAACCGGGCGAAGACGCACCCGACCAAGGATTGGATGGTCTTTGACTCCACGGCTCGCCTGACCTTCAGCGAGGGCTGGACGAACATCTGCCGCGTCGGTCACGCACTCGATCGCGATGGGTTTGCGCCGACGGCCCACGTTGGCCTGTTGCTGCGCAACCAGCTCGAGTTCCTGCCAGCTTTTTATGGGCCGCAGGTGCGCGGTGGTGTCTCGATTCCGCTGAACGCGGATTCGCGCGGCCCGCTGCTTGAAGCTGTGATCGTGCACAGCGACGTCGAGGTGGTGTGCGTCCGCACCGACCTGATCGATCGTCTCGAGGCGCTTCAGGATCTCGGCAAGCTGCAGCTGATCGTGGCGGTTGGCGACGACGCGCTGCCAGAGTCGATCAACGGTGTGCGCGTTGTGCGCTGGAGCGATTGGATCGAAGGGACGTCAGCCGATCACGCGTGGCCGTTTCCGCAGCCGTACGAGAACGCAACGATCCAGTACACGTCGGGTACGACCTCTCGCCAGAAGGGCGCGGTCTACACCCACCACTTCCTCTACCTCTACGCCGCGATGTGCACCGATAGCCAGCATCGCGTCGAGGAGGACGTGCTCACGGCACCGCTCCCGCTCTTCCATGTTGCGGCGATGCACATCATCGCCAACTCGGCGGCGCACGCTGCCTGTACAGGCCATCTGAAGTCGCGCTTCTCGGCGTCTCGCTACTGGCAGGAAGCTGCCGAAGACGGGGCGACGTGGGCGATCCTGCTCGGCCCAATGGCCGCGATGGTGTTGAAGATGACGCCGAGTCCGCCGCCGGTGCACAAGATCACCCGCATGTTCTGCCCGCCGCCGCCGCCCGAGCTTGAGGAGTTCGAGCGCGTCTTCGCCCCCGTGAAGATGATCTGGTGGGGCTACGGCATGACGGAGATCTATCCGCTGCCGATGATCGATCCCGACCAGCAGGATCTGTCGAAGCCCGTCGACTCGATCGGCATGCCGGTGAAGTGGATGGATTACGGCGTCGTCGACGACAACGACAAGCTGCTTGGCCCGAACGAGGTAGGCGAACTGGTCTTTCGGCCGCACATCAACGATGCGATGGTCAAGGAGTACTACAAGGATCCCGAGAAGACCGTCGAGGCGACGCGGAACATGGCGTACCACACTGGCGACCTCGGTTTCTACGACGAGGACGGCGTGCTGCACTACCGCAGCCGCAAGCAGGAGCGGATCCGTCGTCGTGGCGAGAACGTCTCCGCGCCCGAGCTTGAGTGGGTTGCTCTGCGGCATGAGCTCGTCGTCGAGGCGGCCGCCTACGGCGTGCCAAGCGATCTCGGTGAAGAGGACGTCAAGCTCGACGTCGTGCTCACCGGAGAGCTGACGCTCGATGAGTTCCACGAGTGGCTGTCGGGCAACCTGCCGAAGTACATGGTTCCCCGCTTCCTCGAGTTCCGCGAGAGCTTCCCGAAGACGCCGAGCGAGCGTGTCGAGAAGTACAAGCTCAAGGCTGAGCCGGTCGACCGGCCTGGCGTGCGCGACGCCGAGAAGGCCTAACGCCGGCTACAACGGGAGTAGTTCGAGCCCGCCGTGGAGCTCAACGACCTGGCCGGTGATGTAGTCGGCATCGGCCGAGGCGAGGAAGTGGACGAGGGCGGCGACATCCTCAGGCTGCCCTGCACGGCCGATCGGAATCGCGCGCTCGATCTGCCCCATCATCTCGGCGGGCTTGCCCGAGGTGATCTTCGTGTTCGCGATCATGCCGGGCGCGATTGCGTTGACGTTCACCCCAGACCGTGCCCACTCGCGCGCGAGCGCCTTGGTGAGACCGATGACGCCACCCTTCGCCGCCGAGTAGTTCGTCGTGCCCGCGTAGCCATAGACACCGGCGGCTGAGGAGATATTCACAACCTTGCGGTTGAACCCGGCATCGCGCCGACGCAGCTCGGGAGCAGCGGCGCGACACATCACGAACGCTCCACGCAGCACGACGTCGTTGACGATATCCCACTGCTCGTCGGTCAGCTTGTGGAGCACCCCGTCGCGCGTGATGCCGGCGTTGTTGACCAGGATGTCGAGCGACCCGAACGTCTCGCTTGCCACCGCGACAGCCGCCTCAGCCTGAGCCTGGTCACTGACCGAACCAACTGCAACGGCAGCCTGACCACCCGCAGCGAGAATCTCTGCCGCGACCGCCTGCGCACCAGTCGCGTCGACGTCGTTCACGACGACAGCCGCACCCGCGGTCGCAAGTCGATGCGCGATCCCGCGCCCGATGCCGCTTCCGGCACCAGTGACGAGCGCGACGCGTTCTGCAAGCCCCACCATCTGCCAAACCCTAGATACTTCGGGCCGTGAACGTCCGCGAACTCTTCGATCTCACCGGCAAGACGGCGATCGTCACCGGCGGCGCTACAGGTCTCGGTTTCCAAGCTGCCGAGGCGCTCGCCGAGCTCGGCGCGAACGTCGTGATCTGCGGCCGCAAGCTTGAGCGCTGTGAGATCGCGGCGGCCGAGATCTCGACGCACACCGGCTCGCGGGTAATCGGCGTTCGGTGCGACGTCGGTGAGCCGACCGACGTTGAGCCGCTCGTCGCGCGCACCCTCGAAGAGTTTGGCGGCCTCGACATCCTCGTCAACAACGCTGGCACGAGTTGGGGCGCACCGGCGATCGACCATCCGCTCGAGGCATGGGAGAAGGTGCTGCGCGTCAACCTCACAGGGCTCTTCGTGATGTCGCAGGCGGCAGCGCGCGTGATGCAGGAGCATGGCGGTGGCAAGATCGTCAACCTCTCCTCCAGCGCTGCATTCTCGGGGCTTCCCGCGGAATTGATGGACGCCGCCGCCTACACCGCAAGCAAGGGAGGCGTGAACGCGCTGACGAAGGATCTCGCGGTGAAGTGGGCCTCGCTCGGCATCACCGTCAATGCAATCGCGCCGGGCTGGTTTCCGTCGGACATGTCGCGCGTGACGATCGAGCGCAACGTCGATCGGTTCCTCGATGAGATCCCGCTGCGGCGTTTTGGCGGGCCGCACGACCTGAAGGGCGCAGTTGCATTTCTCTGTTCTGCGGCCTCCGATTTCGTCACCGGAACGATCGTCTCCGTTGACGGTGGGCAAACAGCGAGCTGAGCGGCGCTCGATTTCAAACAATCAAACGTTCGATTGACGTCGCGCCGAGAACGCTGTAAAAGCAACCGTTGACAGCGATCACCCGCAGCGAAGGCCCGTCCGCGAGCCTTGGTACGGTCGGTCGGGACGCCGACGAAGGGAAATAGCTTGGATATCGAGATCGAATCGAAGGGGACGAGCAGGCGCCGCTCGCGGCCGCCACGTCGCCGCCGTCAGGAGATCCTCGAAGCAGCAGCCGGCGTCTTTCACGAGAAGGGCTACAAGGCCACGTCAATTCAGGACATTGCCGATGCAGTCGGGATCCTGAAGGGCAGCCTCTACTACTACATCACCTCCAAGGAAGATCTCTTGTTCGAGATCCTCCAGGACGTCCACCGTCAGGGTCTCCAGAACCTGGAGCGCATCGAGGCGACCTCAGGGACGCCGATGCAGAAGATTCGCGCGTTCGTGACGATCCACGTCACCCACAACGCCGAGAACCTCGTGAAGATGGCGGTCTTCTTCCACGACTTCCGGTCGCTGTCGCCGGATCGGCGCGAGATCATCGTCGCCGAGCGCGACCTCTACGACCTCCACCTTCGCAACCTGCTCGTCGAGGGTCAGAAGGACGGCAGCGTCTGCCCCGACCTCGATCCCAAGCTCACCGCGATCGAGATCCTCGGGATGATGAACTGGATCTACCACTGGTATCGCCCGGACGGCGGTCTCTCAATGAGCGAGCTCGCCGCGACGATGGCTGACTTCGTGGTGGCAGGTCTCGCGTGTGATCCCGCGACGCACACGCCCGGTCATCGCCGGAACTTCGCACCGATGCCGACGGTTCCGCCGCCGCGCATCGACCCGAACGCCGACGAAGACGACGACTAACGCCGGTTAGTCCTCGACGGGGTTCCACACCCCGTCGACAGCCTTGTACGGGTAGGCAAGTTCGATCAGTGGGCCGTGGCTCGACTCAGGCGAGATGAACGTCCACGCCTGCCAGTCGCGCGTCGGATCTTGCGACAGCTCGGGGCTCGTCAGCTTGATGCCCTTGTCGGCCAGCCGCTGCACAGCGCCCGGGAGATCGGGTGCGGTGAAGCACACATGGTGCACGCCTTCCCCACGCTTTTCGAGCCGCCGACCGAGCGGGCCATCGTTCAACGGGCAGAGCAGCTGAATCTCGGCGCCTGAAGGATTGACGAAGGTCGCCGAGCTCATCACGTCCTCGCCCGCCTCCCAGTGGTCGACGACGATCGGCTCGACGAGCTGGCCGGGATCGAGCTCTTCGAGGATCGCTGTCCAGTCGGCAATCGCCTGATCGAGGTCGCGGACGAGAAAGCAGATGTGCGCGAGCGGGCCTCCGGGCATGTCTCCTCCTACCGGGCTGAGCGCAGCCGCGGCGCACTGCCCCAGGCAAACTCGATGCCCTGGTGGAGTGCTTCGCGCGTGCGGCGCGGGTCGATGACGTCGTCGAGGAACAGGTGTGCGGCGGCCTCCCACGGCTCCGACTCGTGGGCCCACTCGATCGCGAGTTCGGCAGCGAGCGCGTCAGCCGCCTCCTTGCCCTCGGTCGCGAGCACCTCTTCGAGCTTGCGCTTGTGCACGGTGCGGACGCCCGTCTCAGGAGCCATGAAGCCGAGCTCGGCGGTCGGCCAGGCAAGAACGAGGTCGGGATGGGTCGGGCGGCCGCCGAGGGCGAAGTGTCCGCCGCCATACGCCTTGCGAATCACCAGCGCGATCTTCGGCACCTTCGCGCGCGAAAGGCGCGCAACAACCTTCTCGTAGCCAGCGAGGATGCCGCCCTGCTCGGCGTCGGAGCCGATCATCAGCCCCGGAACGTCCTGCAGGAAGACGAGCGGGATGTTGAACGTGTCGCAGACGTCGACGAACGCGACCTCTTTTGCGAGCGCCGGTACGTCCATGACGCCGCCGCGCTGCATCGGCTGGCTCGCAACGACGCCGACGACCTCGCCTTCGAGCCGGGCGAACGAGGTGATGACGCTCGCTCCGACCTTCTCGGCCCACGGCAGGATGCTGCCGCCATCGAAGATCGCCTCGAGCACCTTGCGCATGTCGTAGCCGCGACGCTGGTCGGTCGGCACGAGGTCGATGAGTGTGGCAGGGTCGCGCGACGGCGGGACTGCGGGAGCCGACGGTGCCGGATGATCGGCCGAATCGGGCAGATACGAGAGTGCACGCCGGATCGCGGCGATCGCCTCTTGCTCGGTCTCAACAACGGCGTGGGCGTTACGGTTCTTGCCAGCGGAGACAGCGGGGCCACCAAGCTCGTCGGCGGTGAGTTCCTCGCCGATCGCTGCTGCAACCACAGGCGGGCCAGAGAGCGCGATTGCCGCGTCCTTCGTCATCACGACGTAGTGGCCCATCGACGCGTGGAGCGCCGAGTCGCCGAAGCTCGCACCGACAACCGCGATCAGCCGCGGAATCTCAGGACGACCCTCAGGCGCCTGGACGAACGTCTGGAAGTCGAACGGCAGCCCTGAGAAGCGCCAGCCCATGACATCGGGAATGCGGCCCCCGTCGTTGTCGGAGAGGCAGATCAGCGGCAACCCACGCTGGCCCGCCCACTTCGCAAGCCGGTTCTGCTTGAGCATGTTCACTTGACCGGTCGTGCCCGCAAGCACGGTGGCGTCGACCGCGAGAACGGCGACCTTGCGGCCGTCGATGCGTGCGAGACCGGCCACCACGGCGTCTGCTGCGGCTGGCTCAGCACGTCGGTGCTGCGCGTCGGCAAAGAGTCCGAGCTCGTAGAACGAGCCCTCGTCGATCAGGAGGTCAAGCCGCTCGCGCGCGGTAAGGCGACCACTCGCATGATGGCGCGCAACCCGCTCCGGGCCACCCATCCCCAGCGCCTGCTCGCGCCGGCGCTCGAACTCCGCCATCGGGTCGTAGCCGTCGGTCATCTGCCCTGAAACCTCGGTGCGCGCTTCTCGGTGAACGCGGCGATGCCCTCGTTCATGTCGTCGCTCGACTGCAGCATCGCCACCGTGTCGATCGCGTGTTGGTAATTGTCCCAGCCGCCTGCGGTGAAGAACGCCTTCGCGGCAGCGACACCGAGCGGAGCCTTGGTGGCGATGGCGTTCGCCCACTCGCGCGCCTTCTCGACGTGCGTACCGGCGGGCACAACCTCATTGACGAGGCCGGCGCGCTCAGCGGCGCGCGCGTCGATCGCGGCGCCGGTTAGGACTAGGTACTTGAGCGTGTGCAGGCCGAGGTGAGCGCGCCCACGTACGGCTCCTGGCCCGGGCATCAGCCCAACCGAGGTCTCGGGCAGCCCGAACTTCGCTGTCTCGTCGGCAACGACGAGATCGCAGACGAGCGTCAGCTCGCAGCCACCCCCCATCGCATGACCATGGACGGCAGCGATCGTCGGCTTCGTACACTCCTCGACGCGCCGGTAAGCCCACATTGCCTCGCGCACGTACTCGCGACGGTCAGCGACGCCGTCAAGGTCGCCGAAACCTGCGATGTCGCCACCAACCGAGAACGAGCGCCCTTCGCCGTAGATCACGACGGCGCGGATCCGATCGTCGGCCTCAACCTGGTCAAGCGCCTCGTGCAGCTCCGTGAAGAAGCCGCGCGTCATCGCGTTCAGCTTGTCCGCACGATCGAGGACGAAGTGCGCGATCGGCGGGTCGAGGTCGACGCGAAGCATCGGAGGAACCCTAGTCATCCCGCTACCGCAGCGATAGGAAGGTCGAGGCCCTCGGCCCACTCCTGCCACTCGCGGGCACCGCGGGTGCGGAAGATCTCGGCGAGCGCGGCCCGATCCTCGCGCTCCAGCCCGAGCTCCGCAAGGAGGCGCGTACGGAAGTGCGTTTCGAGCGCGGCGACCGCGATCCAACCGTCTGCGGCTTCAAAGAGCCCGTAGAGAACATCCGCCCCGCCTGCGACCCCGCCGGGCGCCGTGACGCCGTAGCGATGGCCCACAGCGAACGACTCGGCCGCCTCTGAGAGCGCGACCTCCGCAAAACGCTCTGTGTTCCCGCGACCGCGGCCTGCGAGCAGTGCCGTCACCGCACTCACCGTGCGCTCCGACCCTGCGAGGTCTGCAACAAGCACGCGTGGCAGGGCGGGCGGTGTGAGCAGGCCAAGCTCGGCCTGGTAGGTCAGGTCGTGGCCGGCAACGTTCTCGCGCGGCGTCGGAAAGCCCGTAATCGCGACGTAGACGAGGTCGGGGTGCTTCGCCGAGAGCGCCGCGTAGCCAAACCCAAGCCGCTCGACCGCCGACGGGCGCATCACCGTCACGAG
>CAIWTI010000099.1 GCA_903915545.1 uncultured Actinomycetes bacterium
ACGACTCGAGGCGCCCGAAGGCGCCCCGGAGGCAGTCAGGATCGATTCCGCTACTTGACCGAGATCATCGCGTAGGCGGGCGTTGTTGCGAACTGATCGAACTGGTAGTGCGTCACGTTGGAGCTCGTGATGCGCGTCACCTTCGACCACATCCACGGAACCCACGGCACCACATTCGTCATGAGGTACTTGTCGAGGTTCTCGTAGCAGGTGGAACGTGCCGGATCGATCAGCACCGAACACTTGTCGAGCTGCGAATCGATGTTCGGCACACCGGTGCAGTTACCACCGATCTTGAGCGTCTTGCACTGTCCAGGCGTGACGCCGACCAGCGAGTAGTTCGTGTTGCCGTTCGCAATGATCGTGCGGCTGTCGAACAGCGGCGTGAAGAAGGTCAACGCGTCTGCGTAGTCCTTACCCCAGCCCGGGCGCTCCGAGATCGGAACGTTCTTGGACGGCGTCTGGATCGTCGGATACGCACCGTTGATCTGACGGACATTGAACGTGATGCCGATCTTCTTCGCATCCTGCTCGATCGTCGCGACCATGCCGGGGTCAACCCCGCGCGTGTCCGAGACGAGGAGCACGTTCTTACACGCAGCGGCGTCACACATGCCGCTGTTACCCGTGCTGTACTTCGAGCCCTTCATGGCCTTCATGGCAAGTGCTGCGCTGCCGTGATTGCCAGCGGTCTTGTACGGGTTGTACGACGCAAGCGCACCGCCGAACAGGGCGTCCGGAACGATGTGGTTTGCGATATCGCCAACCGTCGGACCGCCCCAACCCTGCCGGAGCGCATCCTTGTCGATGATGTAGTTCATCGCACGACGAACATGAATGTCGTCGAACGGCGGCTGCGTCAGATTCATCGTGATGTACCACGTGCGGTCACCAGAGTTCTGATGGAAGTACTGCTTCAAGCTCGAGCTCGTCGCGTACTTCTTCAGGACCGCCGGCGGAATGCTCGAGGTCGCCATGTCAAGCTGGCCACTCTCGACCTTGTTGTAGATGTCGACGTTGCTCGCGTTGACCATGAACTTCACTTCGTCCACGTAGTTCTTGCGAGTTGGGTCAGTCGACTGAACGTAGTTCGGGTTACGAACGACGTCGAGGATCGTCTGGCCGTCATACCCAGCAGCGGGCTTGACGTTGGCACACGACGAGATATCAACCGCGTCGATGCCCTTGATCATGTAGCCAGCCGTCGAGATCAGGTCGGCGGTGTACTTGCCGGGCTGACCCTCGAAGCACTTGGTGACCTCAACCGGCATCGGGCCGGCAGCGGGCATCGCCATGCGCTTAAGGAAGTCGCCGGTCGGAGCCGTCAGGTTGAACACGATCGTCGAGGCGTCCGGCGTGGTGATGCCGGAGATCGACTTCGCCTTCCCCTTCGCGTAGGCGTCCCAACCCTTGATCACGTTGTAGTAGAAGGCGTACTCAGCGCCGTCCTTCGGATTCGCCTCGCGCTCCATGGCGGTGACGAAGTCGGCCGACGTGACCTGCCGGTTGACTGGCGGGCTGAACTTGACGCCCTGCTTGATCTTGAACGTGTACGTCTTGCCGCCGTTGGTCGGCTTCGGCACGGACGTGGCGATGTCAGCGACGACTGCGTTGCCGGGGCCGCCCGCGTCATGCGTGTAGCCAACGAGGGTGCGGACGAGCAGGTTGTCGAGGACGCCGAAAGCGTCACCGAGGTACTCGCCGGTCGGATCCATGTTGTCGGTGAAGCCGAACGACTGCTCCCAGCCGACGTTCAGCGTGCCGCCCGACTTAATCGAGCTCGCCTTGTTGGAGTGCGCGGTCGCGCCGGCTGCAGTCGCGACGACAATTGCCGCCACAACTCCGGCGAGAGCCACGAGCCTCCCGAATGGTTTCTTCACGATGGGTGTCTCCCTCCTTTGCCCGAACATTGGTGGATCGGGGATTGCAGTGACCGAATGGTAAGACGAAAAACGCCGGTCACAGTTGGATTTCTCAACGCTCGGCCCGCACATCAAGCGCATCGCGCAGGCCATCGCCGAGCAAATTGAACGCAAGCGTGGTGATCACGAGGAACAGGCCCGGGAAGAGCATCAGCCACCACGCGGTGTCGTAGTAGCGCTGTGCGTCATTCAGGAGTCCGCCCCACGACGCGGTGTCGGGTGGCACACCGAGGCCGAGGTATGACAGTGCCGCCTCAAACAGGATGCTCTGCGGGATCAGAAGCGTCGTGTACACGATGATCGGGCCGCTCAGGTTCGGAAGGATCTCACGAAAGATGATGCGGGTGTCGCTCGCGCCGAGCGAGCGGCTCGCCTCGACGAACTCCTTCTCGCGGATCGAGAGCGTGAACCCGCGCACGAGCCGGGCGATGTACGGCCACGAGAAGATCACGATCACGGCGATCACAAGTCCGAGGCCGGGCTGGATCGCGATCGGCCCCACGATCTGGCAGCTATTCTTGTTTGAGCTACATGCGGCGACGATGCCGATCGAGATCAGCAGCTGCGGCATCGCGAGCATCACGTCGCCGGTGCGGGAGAGCAGCGTGTCAACGAAACCCCGGTAGAACCCGGCGATCATGCCGACAACAAGGCCGATCACAACGGCGATCCCGCTGGCGACGATGCCAACGATGAGTGATGTGCGAGCCCCGTACATCGTGCGTACGAACAGGTCGCGCGCTTCGCCATCGGAGCCAAACCAGAACGCCGAGGTCGGGCCCTTTGGAAGCCCGAACGAGTCTTGCATGATCTGCTGGTACTGCTCGGTGTTCGGATGCCCCGTAACCGCTTGGGCAATCGGGCCACCAAAGATGGCGATGAGGATCAGGACGCCGATCGTTCCCGCACCAAAGAGCGCCGCCTTGTCCTCACGGAACCTGAGCCAAAAGAGCTCGAACGCCCCTCGGGTTGCGGTCGCCGTGACGGTGACGTCAGCTGTCGCGGGGGCCGCGCTCATGCGATGGCATCTCCCCGAAAATGGGCTACGTCGGACACGGCTCGGAAGTATAGGACGTAACGCAAGTCCGCAACCGGCCGAATGCAGGGGTTTCTCCCCTTAACGCAATCACTGTGAGACACCGCAACGCTCACGCCAGCACAGCGAGATCTGTTTGACGAGATCAGGACTAGGCGTTCAAGGCGTCGGCACCGCCGACGACTTCCAGGATTTCCTGGGTGATTGCAGCCTGTCGTGCACGGTTCATCGCGAGCGTCAGCGAGTCGATGAGCTCGCCTGCCGACTTCGATGCGTTCCGCATCGCCGTCATCCGTGCACCCTGCTCCGACGCTGCCGACTCAAGCAGCGCGCGGTAGAGCTCGGTCTCGACGTACACCGGAAGCAGCCGTGCGAGGATCTCCTTCGGCTCAGGCTCGAAGAAGAAGTCGACGGGACCCGTGTGACCACCGTCGGCCTCGTCGGTCCGCGCCTCAAGCACTTCCGTCGGAATCGGCAGCACATCGCTGACGGTCACCTTCTGGACGAGTGCCGACACGAATGCGTTGTAGACGACGATCACCTTGTCGACTTCGCCATTCGTGTACGCCTCCGCAACCGCATGCGCGATCGCCTGTGCGTTGCTGTACTCCGGCCGGTCGCTGTAGCCCGTCCAAGCCTGTGAAAGATCGAGACCGCGGAAGCGAACGGTGGACTGCGCTTTCTTGCCTGAGGTGAAGAACGTCACCTGCTTGCCCTCAGCCTCAAGCTCGCGCATCAGTGCGAACGAGCGGCGCAGCACCTGCGCGTTGAACGCGCCAGCCAGGCCACGGTCGCCCGTGACAGGAACGATCGCAACACGCTTGACCTCGTCACGCACCTGGAGCAACGGCAGACGTACCGCGCCTGCGGCCTGTGCCGTGCCACCCATCAGCTCGAGCATGCGGTCGGCGTACGGGCGCATCGCTTCAATGCGCTGCTGCGCCTTCCGCAGACGTGCCGAGGCAACGAGCTCCATGGCACGCGTGAGCTTCCGCGTATTGCTGATCGAGCGGACGCGCCGCTTGAGTTCCTGTGCTGAGGCCACCTAACGCTCCGTTATGCCGCGCTTGCGACGTTGAACCGCGACTTGAACTTCTCGATCGCAGCGTTGAGGCTCGCGGTCGTGTCGTCAGCCAGATCCTTCGATTCGCGAATCGTCTTCAGGATCGAGCCTTCCGTGCGGAGCTCCTGACGGAACTCCTCGTGGAAGCGCGGCACGTCAGCGGTTGGGATGTCATCGAGGTAGCCGTTGACGCCCGAGTAGAGCGCAACAACCTGCTCTTCGACCGGCCACGGTGCGTACTGCGGCTGGTTGAGCGTCGCAACCATCTTCTCGCCCCGGTTCAGGGCAGCCTGCGTTGCCGCATCGAGCTCAGAGCCGAACTGGGCGAACGCTTCGAGCTCGCGGTACTGCGCAAGGTCGAGGCGCAGACGGCCGGCGACCTTCTTCATCGCCTTCGTCTGTGCTGACGAGCCGACGCGCGACACCGAGATGCCGACGTTGACGGCCGGGCGGACGCCCGAGAAGAACAGGTCGGACTGCAGGAAGATCTGCCCGTCGGTGATCGAAATCACGT
>CAIWTI010000100.1 GCA_903915545.1 uncultured Actinomycetes bacterium
AGGAGACGGAGACGCAGCTGCGCTTCGGCGGCGTCGAGGCGGTGGATACGCCGTACGCGCGCACGCCGTTCTGGCTGCTCCTCAGGCAGCGCGGGCTGTGGCTTTCGGTGCTCTTCGTGGGCGAGATGCTCACGGCCACGGCCATGAGCCACTTCGAGCACGAGATCGCCTCGGCGGTGGTGCTCGCCATGTTCATCCCGCTGGTGATCTCGAGCGGCGGCAACACCGGCTCGCAGGCAGCCACGTTGGTGGTGCGCGCGCTGGCGCTCGGCGAGCTGCCGGGCGGCGCGTGGCGCCGCGTCTTCCTGCGCGAACTCGGCACCGGCGTGGTGCTCGGCAGCTGGCTCGGTTCGCTTGGATTCCTGCGCGTCCTCGTCTGGCAGACCCTTGGCTGGTACGACTACGGCCATCCCTACCTGGTGGCCACCGCGGTGTGGCTCAGCCTGATCGACGTACGGCCTCTCCACGACCGCGACGATGCTCGTCGCGGCACGCGTTGTGCAGGGCGTCGGCGCCGCGATGATGAACCCGGCGACTCTCTCGATCATCGCCGTGACGTTCCCACCGAAGGAGCGCGGCACCGCTATCGGTATCTGGGCCGGCGTCTCGGCGCTTGCGCTCGCGATCGGCCCGCTCGTCGGTGGCGTCATCACGCAGCACATCAACTGGAACTGGATCTTCTTCATCAACGTTCCGGTGGGCGTTATCGCGATCGTCGCGGCATACCTCTTCATTGACGAGTCGCGCGACACCTCGCACGAGCAGAAGCCTGATATTCCGGGACTCGTGGCTTCGAGCCTTGGCCTCTTTGCGCTGAGCTACGCGTTGATCGAGGCAAACACCTACGGCTGGGGTTCGGCGCGCATCCTCGGCGCATTCGCGGTCGCTGCCGTTGCGCTCGTCGGCTTCGTCGTGCTTGAGGCGAAGCAGCGGCTGCCAATGCTCGATCTCTCGCTCTTCCGCAACCGCACATTTGCTGGCGCGAACGCGACGATGCTCTTTGTCGCACTCGCGATGTTCGGCGTCTTCTTCTACGTCTCGCTCTTCATGCAGCAGATCCTCGGCTTCTCGCCGACCGCCGCCGGCGCGGCGTTCCTGCCGATGACCGTCTTGATCATCCTGATCGCACCGCAGGCGGGACGGCTCACCGACCGGCTCGGCGCACGTGGGCTTGCCGGAACGGGAATGGTGCTCCTCGCGATATCGCTCTTCCTCTTCTCGCGCCTCACCGAGACGTCGAACTTCTGGTCGCTCCTGCCGGCGATGCTCACCGGCGGCTTTGGCATGGCGATCACGATGACCCCGACGACTGCCGCGGCGATGTCAGCCGTTGCTCGCGACAAGGCGGGTGTCGGGTCGGCCGTGTTGAACTCGATGCGCCAGGTCGGCGGGTCGCTCGGAATCGCGGTGATGGGTGCGATCGTTGCGTCGCAGTCGTCATCGTGGCTGCGGGCCGGGCATCCACGCAAGGAGGCGTTCCTGCACGGTCTGCACGACAGCCTGCTCGTTGCGTCGGGCATCGCCGTCGTCGGTGCGGTGGTTGCAGTGAGCACGGTGCGCAAGCCGCGCCATCACGGGCACCCGAGCGACGCCGACTACCAGCCTGCCGCGCCCGTCGAGTAGTCGCGTCAGCGGCGGGGAAGACGAGGGCGCGCACGCAGGAGAGCCCCGGCTGCGGCGCCCTGGGCCCTCCGTGCAGTGCTCTCACCAAGCAGGTCCCGCGGCGGGCCTCTGCGGCGAAGTCCCATTCCGCGGCTTTTCCTGCCTGGATCCACGTCGACGCTCCGAGGAGATCCGACGTTCGTTGCCCACTCTAGGGGCGATCTGCCGGGGCTGTCAAGTGGTGAATCAAGTTCGGTCACACGTCACTACTTGACCGTAGAAGCCCCTTATGGCCGGGCTTTTCTGGGACATGAACAAAAGAGCGGATTGCATCTACTTGATTTGTGCTGCACACTCCTCGTGTGGATTTGAGAAGTGATTCGAGAACGGAGGCGCGCGCCGCAGCGCCGCGATCACACGGTGCTGCTGCTCCGCGCGGGTTACGGCTCGGTGAGCGCGTCCGCCAACTTCGGGTAGCCGCGGGCTTCACCCAGTCCGAGCTTGCGGGCGAGCGCTTCTCCAAGGAGTACATCTCGCAGATCGAGCGAGGCAAAACGCGCCCGACGTCGGAAACGGTCGCGTGGCTTGCTGAGCGGCTGGGTGTCGAGACGGAGTTTCTGCAGAGCGGCGTCTCAAGCGAGGAACGCGATCGCGCAGAAGCGGTGATCGCGCGCGGTGAGGCACACCTCAGCCGTCGTGAATACGACGCCGCGATTGCCGCGTTCCAAGAAGCTGCAGGTGCTGTTGCATCGGTCGGTGCCAGCGATCTCCGTGTCCAAGCGCTCGCCGGTGAGGCGTGGGCGCGTATGCAGGGTGGGGATGCTCGGGCTGCGCTGCCACTCCTTGCTGACGCGCGCACGCTCGTCGAGGCGCCGGAGTTCGATGATGTCGATCGGGCCGACGTGCTCTTCCGATTTGGCGTCGCGCGCTACCTCCTGTCGAGCATCGCGACGGCTCAGACGTTGCTTGGCGAGGCGCTTGCGCTCGCCGAGAGGAGCGAGCTCACCTCCGACCTCTTGCGTTCGCGCATCCTGCTCTGGCGGTCGCGGTGTCATCGCCGTCAGCGCGACTTCGAAGGTGCGCGTGACGATGTCGAGCGGGCGCTCGAGCTCGCCGAAGCGCAGCGCGATCCGCGCGTGTTGGGCGAGGCGTACTTCCAGGCGTCACTCATTGCCGAACGCGACGGCAGCTGGATCCGTGCGCGGTCGTATGCCGAGCGAGCGAAGGAGCGGTACGAGGAGATCGACGACGCGCTCAACGTCGGTCGACTCCTCAACAACCTCGGCAACCTCGACTTTCTTCTGGGCCATCCCGAAGCTGCAGTTGAGCGTCTCAATCAGGCGCTCGGTGTTGCCGCGTCGCTCGGCAGCAGTGACGAAGAGGCAACAGCCGTATCGTCGCTCGCGCAGGTACACCTGCGGACTGGCTCGGTCAAGGAGGCCGAGCACGAGGCGCGCCGGGCCCTAGAGCTCCTCGGGAACCGTGAGGACAGGCTCGACGAAATCGGAAACGCTGGTCTCGTACTTGGGCGTGCGCTGCTCGAACAGGATCGCCTCGACGAGGCAGAGGTCGTATTCGCGGAAGTGGAAGCGTCGTTCGACCAACTTTCGTCGGGGTCACACAAAGCCGCTGCGTGGATGGCGCAGGGTGATTTGGCGGCGAAGCGAGGCGAGAGCGCCCGCGCGGCTGATCTCTACCGTCGGGCCGCCGAGACCCTTCAGGACTTTCGGTTCTAGCTGAGGAAGGGAGGTGAGACCTGTGGCGTCGAAGGTTGCGTGGTTGGTGGGGAAGCGGGGAATTCTGATCGCAGTAGCGGCGCTTGCGGCGGTGGTCGGGGCAAAGACCGGCATCGTCATCAAGCCGTACGGCTTCTGGGACGGACCCGGCTAGGCCCGCGCTCGTCGTAGGGATCACACGGAAAACGCGTGGGCAGGATGCCCGCGCGTTTTTCTGCGTCTACGGCCAGTTGACGCCCCGCCCGAGCCCTGTTCTGCACGTTTGCGTTGCGTTAGTTCCGTCGTGCCCGCCACGGGCGCGGGGGTAGAGTGCAGCCCATGGACGCAGCGTCGGCAGCCCCGCCTCGGCGGCGCCGCTTTGAAGTCTCCCAGGAGCTCTACCGGCGGTTCACCCTCCTGAACACGACGGTACTCGTCCTCATCCTCACCACAGGCGCAACCGTCCGCCTCACCGGATCGGGACTCGGCTGCAAGCACTGGCCGGGATGTCAGGCCGGCCAACCCTTCCCAACGAAGGGCTTCCATTCCTACATCGAGTTCTCAAACAGGATCCTCGCCGCGATCGTCGTGTTCGTCACGCTTGGTGCTTGGATCGCCGCTCTCATCGCCCCGCACGTTCCCCGCTGGGTCAAGTGGACCGCATTCCTCGTGTTCTTCGGCACCGCAGCCGAAGCACCGTTGGGAGCGGTCACGGTCTACTACGACCTCAACCCGTACCTCGTGCAATCACACTTCGTCCTCTCAATCGCAGTGTTGACGCTCGCCGCAATCGTGTCGGTTGATGCCATCGGGTTACGCGGAGCCGTCGTCGCGATGTCCACGCGCGCGATCGCCGTGGCAGTAGCGATCCTCACGGTTGTCATGGTCGTCAGTGGAACGCTCGCGACAGCCGCTGGCCCCCACTCCGGGAGCGCAGACGTACGCCGGATCTGGGATCTGCACTCGGCGGTCTACTGGCATGTGCGTGCCACAGCCCTGTTCGGAATCCTCTTCGCGTACCTGCTCTGGAAATTCTCGCGCGAGAAGAGTGAGCACTACGAGCGCGGACTTCTCGTGCTTGGGATCCTCGCCGTCCAGATGGTGATTGGCGAAATCCAGTACCGAACGCACCTCCCCTGGGGCATCGTGCTCGTGCACGTCACCCTCTCGGGAGTGCTCTGGGTGGCGATGACGGCGTGGGTCGCCGGCATGTTCCGCCCGAGTAGAATGGCCTGATGTCAGAGGAACTCCGGCTCGACCACCGTCCGGAGCTCCGGCGCCCGATCCTGATCTGCGCATTCAAAGGGTGGAACGACGGAGGGCAAGGCGCATCGCTCGCCGCCTCATTCCTGCAGCGGACATGGGCTGCAGAACACTTCGGTGACATCGATCCCGAGGCGTTCTTCGACTTCACACAGACACGCCCCCAGGTGTCGCTCGTCGACGGCTTCACGCGCCGCATCGACTGGCCGTCGAACTCGTTCTACGCGGCCCGCCTACCCTTTGGTGAGCGCGACGCCATTTTGCTGCTTGGCACCGAACCGAACCTTCGGTGGCGCACCTTCTGCGACATCGTCGCCGATCTTGCGAAGGATCTCGGCGTCGAGCTCGTGATCTCTCTCGGGTCGCTCCTCGCCGACGTGCCGCACACCAGGCCTTCACCGGTCACCGGCACCGGCTCAGACGCCGAGCTGATCGAAAAGCTCGGGCTCGAGGCGTCACGCTACGAAGGTCCAACCGGAATCGTCGGAGTGCTGCACGACGCCTGCCGCAACGCTGGCCTCCAGTCGGCGTCGCTCTGGGCGGCCGTGCCGCACTACGTCTCGCTCACACCGTCCCCGCGGGCCGCCCTCGCGCTCGTCACGCGACTCTCGGAGATCATCGACGTTCCAATCGACACCACTGAGCTCGACGAGGCGGGTGCGTCCTACGTCTCGCAGGTCACCGACGCGGTCGAAGCCGACGCGGATACCGCCTCGTACGTGGATGACCTCGAACGACGCACCGATGAGGAGCACGAAGGGGATCTCCCGACAGGCGACGCGCTTGCGGCTGAGCTTGCTCGGTTCCTTCGCGAACGCGAAGAGACCGACGACGACGACCCGTCCGTCGCGCGCGACGAACAGTAGGTCAACGGCCTACAGCGGGGTGCCGCTACTCGGCCGCAGGGCTCGGCGCGTCTGCGGGTGCAGGTGGTGCCTCTTCGCTGACGCTCGGCGTGCTCGTATCGCCTGCGGGCCTCGCTCCCGCCGGCTTGCGGCGACGCCTGCGCTTCTTCGCAGCTGAAGCAGGGCGCGGTGTTGCGGCCTCGGTACCGCTCTCGGACGGAGTGTCCGAATCATCGGCGCCAGGTGCTGTGTCGTCATCGGACTCGCCGTCGTCGCCCGACTCATCGCCGTTCTCGCCTGCAACCTCCACGCCGTCTGGCCCCTTCTTCTTACGGCGTCGCCGACGACGGTTTCGCGACGGCCCCGTCTTGGGTGCCGGCAGATCGTCGGCAAGAGCAGCGGCGATCTCCTCGATCGTTCCGACCTGCTCGCGGGCGGCCTCAAGAAGCTGCGTTGCCTTCGGCGTGTAAGCCTCGGCTGAAGCCAGCAGGGCTACAGCCGCCTCGCGCGGCATCTCAAGCGCTGCACGCACAAGCCGCGCCGCGTTCTCCTCGTGACGGTGACCACGCGAGTTCGCAAGAGCACCAAGCAGGCGCTTCGCCTCGAGGTTTTCCTGCGACGCCTTGCGGTCGAGCGCCTTCCGCACCGCGCGGGCGAGACGCCACGTCCAACGCGCACGGATCTGCTCCGGTACGGCCTCAACCTTTCCGTCGGCGATCGCGCGCAGCATGATCCGCACGCCCGCAGCGCGATCCTTCTCCCACGGAGGTGCCTGCGATACCAGCGTCACGAGGTCGTCAAAATCGGCGCGCTCAACCGGTGTCGCGACGCGGTCAGCGAGGGCGATCAGCCGCAGCCGACGGTTCGGATTCTGAGCGGCACACGTCGAGAGGAACACCTCGAGCGCACGCTTCGCCGCGCCGCGCTCCATCAGCTTCTGCACGAACGCCTGGCGCTCGTCGAAGCGCAGCTGGCGGCCAGCGATCGTTGCCCACAGCTCCTGCTCATCGATATCGAGGAACTTCGGATCGACTCGCTGCCACTCGCGCTGGATCACCAGTGCACGACGGCGAACGTCCGGCGTCACCGGGACAAGCCACGGTGCCGGCGTCAACTTCCGTCGCGCGCGACGCTGCATGCGTCGGCGTGGAGCTGGCGTGACGCGGGCGCCCTCGCGATAGAAGTCGGCGTCAAGCAGTGAGTGCAGCGACACCACGCGCTCGTGATGCGTCGCGCTCTTCGGTGTGAAGTCGACGACGATGCCCGCTTCCTTTCGCGGGTGGATGCGCATCACGCGACCGATCCGCTGCTGGTAAATGCGCTTCGACGCGGTCGGTGCGAGGTGCATCACGACGGTCGCACGCGGCGAGTTCCAGCCTTCGGCAAGCAGCATCGCGTTGATCAACACGTCGATCTCGCCGCGTTCGTAGGCAGCGAGAATCGCAGCGAGTTTTGCCGGCGGTGTTCGGCCCGACACGGCCTCGGCCTTGACGCCCGCGGCGCGGAACGCCGTGGAAAGGTTGTAGGCGTGATCGACGCCAGCGGCGTAGACGATCCCCGGCGTGTCGCCAAAGCGCTCGCGATACAGCGTGGCGGCCGCCATGTTCAACGCTTCGTGGTCGAGAGCATCGGCGAGCGCGCGCTCTTCGAAGTCGCCGCCGACGATCGGCACCGAGTTGATTGCGGCAACCGGGGGAACCCGGAGGCAGCGCAGCGGCGCGATCAAGCCACGGCGGGCAGCATCAGCAAGGGGCAGATCGTCGACCGACGCCGGGAAGACGTCGGAGACCTGCTTCGCGATCAGCTCCTCCGTTGCCGTCATGCCGACATAGATCGGCTCCGATAGCGAACGGATCGCCGCGCTCGTCTTGTCGCCGAGCGCCGTGTGCGCCTCGTCGCAGATGATCAGCTGGTAGGCGCTCCGCGAAATCTCGTCGACGTGGCGGGCAAACCACGCGTAGGTCTGAATGGTGATCGGGTTGACGACCGGCGGAATCGCACCTTCGATCACGATGTCGGTGAACCGGCCGGCGTACCCATGCTCGGTCAGCTCTCGCGCGAACTGATCAACGAGCAGTCGACGGTGCGTGAGGATCAGGACGCCCTGCGAGCGTGCTGCCTCGACAAACCCTGCGGCGGCGATCGTCTTGCCGGACGCTGTTGGGTGCCGGAAGCGGAAGCGCCGTTGCGCGCCCGGGTCATCCCTGACGGGCGTCTCTTCCTCGATGATGTCGGTGGGAGGAAGGCCAAGGTCGTCGTCTTCCTCGTCTTCCTCATCCTCGACAACCTCTTCGGTGGCTGGTGCGACCGCGGCGGTCTTCTGGTTCGCGGCGATCAACTCGGTGAGCATCCCTGCAAGCGCATCGACCTGATGTCGACGCAGCTCTGCTCCGGATGCAAGATGGGGCGGCTTCTCGGAGAGCGTGCGCGCAAGCCCCAGCATCAATCCGAACTTGACTCGCCAATCGGGAGAGGGGCTGCGGAGGCCAGCATCCATCTCGGCAATAGCCGCATCGAGGGCTCGCCGGAACGCTGTTCCGGGCCCCAGGACCATGGCCGGATCATCACCCTCCTGCAGGAAGGGTTCACCTGCCCAGGGCTCTGCTCGGAGGGCGGCGGCCACAATGCCGTCGAAGTCCTCCGACACGGTCGGAAATGGGGTAGCTGTCTCGTGCATGGTCGCGACACCAACGTCGTGTCGCCTTCAGAGGTGCACTCGCGGAACAGTCGCGCGAGCTGCAACCAAAAGATTACCGAAATGCCAGGCTCGCAGGGGCCCGCGTTTCGGATTAGCCCGCGAGACCGCCAAAGATCGCGAAGGGATTGCCTGGTACAGCCTCCCACACGAGCTCGCCACCAGGCTCCGCTTCGCCGTGGAAACGCGCGGCAACAGACTCTGCTTCGTCACGCGACGCGACACCCGCGATGACGTAACGCCATCGCCGCACGACCCCATAGCCGGCTCGCTCGAGCTGATCGGCGAGCGCGTGCGCTTCGCCATGGTTCCCGCAAGGGATGCGCACCTCCCACGGCGCAAACCCGCGCGACAGCGTCTCGGCGTCAACGGTTGGCTCGCTCGGATCGTCGTCCCACCGCTCCTCAACCCCCAACCAGTGCTCACGGACAATCTCAACCGGAGCGACCGCAAGAGCGCCGAGCTCAACCCCAATCGCCTTCTCGGCCGAGTCAAGCTCCTCCGCCGTGCCGGCGTAGACAAAGATCGTGTTCCCGTCGCGCGTCACGGCGAGTCGTTCGGACTTGAGATGCGACACGAGTTCGCGCGCCTCGAGCGAAAGCACACCGAGGCTCCCAAGCAGCCCGCCCGTCTCACCTTCGCCGAGCTCGATCCGCAAACGCCAGTCGTCGTGTGCCATGGCTCAGTTGTATCGCCCCCGTCGCGTCTCGCGAAACGGGGAAATCACGGGTTAGGTCGTATGGACGACCACGGTGCCGTTGCGGCGAACGACCGAGTTGACCGGCAAGGTGAACGGCTTCAGGTTGATGCGTGGGCCGTGCCAGGTCGGAACTCCTGCGCCCACCCACTGTCCTTGGTAGATCACGGTGCGGCTCGGGCCGACGAACATCGCAAAGCAGGCGGGATTCTTGCGGATCGCGTTACCGACCTTTTCGTCGAGCGTGCCGGGATTTAGGAACGCGCCAATTGGGGCGTTCTTCATGACGGTTGCTCGTTGCGCGACCGTCGAGGACGCATTCCAGGCGGCGCCGCAGCGTGCCGACGTCAGGGGGATCGCCGATCCAGCGGCGGCCGGGCTGGCGAGGAGCAGTGTGGCGATCAGGAGCAAGCGCACCACGCGAAGATACCGGCCGAGTTAGAGGTCGCCGTGGGCGGCTTGGTCGACAACAACATCGAGCGTTGCGTCGCCGGTCTGGAGCAGGCTGCCGGGATAGCGGTCGTTTGGTGCCCCTGCAAAAGACCGTGCGACGGCGGCTGCTTTGTCGACGCCTGTTGCCAAGACGACGATCCGCTTCGACCGGAGCAGCTCGGGCAGGGTCAACGAGATCCGGTCGACGAATGGGTCGAGACCCGCAGGCCCCCCTGCGACCGGGCGGTCACGTTCAGCGAGCTGGGGTGAGACGGGAAACAGCGACGCAATGTGCGCATCGGAACCGAGGCCGAGGAACACCAGGTCGTACGCCTCCGTAGGAAGCTCACTCGCGTAGGCAGCGGCGCCGGCTACAGGGCCGAGCTCGCCCCGCATTCGATGCACCTGCGGCGCGACGCTCAAGGATCGAAACAGCGTGCGTTCCGCGAGGAGGTAGTTCGACCGCTCGTCGTCGGCCGCCACGCACCGTTCGTCGCTCCACCAGACTCGCGCCTGGCTCCAATCCGGCTCAAGTTCGGCGGCGCGCACATATGCGGCTCCAGCTGTTCGCCCGCCGGTAAGGACAATCGATCCGCCCGCGTGGGCAATCTCAGCGAGTAGCTCAGCAACCGTGCCCGCCGGATCGTCTGAGACGTGGATCCGGGGAGGGGCCACCGGGCCCTACTCTTCGCCGCGGGCGAGTTCTTTTGACCGTTCCATCGCCGCGTTGATCGCATTGAGGAACGCAGCGCGAACGCCCGCCTGCTCGAGCTCGCGGATCGCGCGGGTCGTTGTGCCGCCCGGAGAGGTCACCATCTCGCGGAGCTCAACCGGGTGGACGCCTTCGTCGCGCAACAGCTTTGCCGTGCCGAGCATCGTCTGCACGACAAGGCGCGTCGAGATCTCGCGCGAGAGGCCAAGAAGCAGACCAGCGTCGATCATTGCCTCAGCGAGTAACGCGTAGTACGCAGGCCCGGAACCCGAGACGGCGGTGATCGCATCCATCGCGCTCTCTGGGACTTCGACGACATCGCCGACAGCGCGGAGGACCGTGGCTGCGCGGTCCATGTGCTCGCGACCAGCGTGTCGACCGGCGCAGATTCCGGCGATCCCTTCATGCACCGTCGACGGGGTGTTCGGCATCGCGCGCACGACGGGGACGTCGGCCGGTAGATGCCGTTCGATCGCGGCCGTCGGAATTGCGGCGGCAACGGAGACGACCGTCTGCGATGCAGACAGCAGATGGCCGATCTCACCAAGGAGCGCCGCGATGTCCTGTGGCTTCACGGCGAGGACGACGACATCAGCTCCGTGGATCGCTTCTGGGTTCGACGTCGTTGCGTCGACCTTGTACCGCTCGGACAGCGCCTGAGCACGATCTTCGCGCCGCGAAGTCGCGACGATGTCAGCCCAATCGGAGCTACGAAGCCCCGCGATGAGGGACTCGCCGATCTTGCCCGCGCCCAGAATTGCGATTCGCATTCCCTAAGGGTACGAGTCCGGCGTGGTATCCCGCCAATAGATACACACTTGCGATCCCTTGGAACGCTCCGTAGGGCTCGAGCAGGACGTCCGTCTCCTCGGCTTCCACGTGCCGTCCCCACAGTTCGGCAGCGAGTTTGACCAGTCCCAGATCGCGTGCGAGGCCGCGATCGAAGCGGCCAAGACCCTCGAGGAACACGACGCCAACAGACCAGGGGCCAAGGCCGCGTTCTCGGTCGAGCCGGTTTGCAGCCGCGTCACTCTCGACCGCGTGGAGCCGTTCAGGGTCAAGCGCCGCGAGGATGCGTACGAGAGCTGAGCCTCGGCGAGCACCAAGGCCAAGGCGGCGTAGCTCAGCCGGCGAGAAGCGTGCGAGCTCGGCTGCGGTCGGGGCAGCGTGGAGACCATCGGCGACGACAGGCGATGCCGCCCGGATGACTGCGCGCTCGATCTCACGCGCGCGGCTCGCGAGGATCAACTGTCCGGCGAACGCGCGCAGCAGTGCCTGGGTGACGGTGTCAGTCCGCAACGGACGTAGCCCGCGGAGTTCCTTCGTCGCGCGTCCGACGAGCGGATCGTCGGCGAATTGCTCAAGGA
>CAIWTI010000101.1 GCA_903915545.1 uncultured Actinomycetes bacterium
GCCAAACAACTCGCCACGCCCCGCCTCGAACGTGATGCCGCGTACCGCTTCGATCTCCAGCGGTCGCCGACGGAGCACCCCGGTTGACGTGCGGTAGGTGCGTCGCAGCTCCGCGACCTCGATGACAGGCCCTGCCCCGTTCCCCATGAGAATGACCGTACCGCTCCGTCGGGGTTTTGCGAAGCGACCGGCGTTGGGGCGGGGGAGTCTATGATCGCGTCTCATGACCGATGGTGGGCCACGAGCGGCACTGATCGGCTCGCTCAAGCAGGGTGTCCGAGCTCCGTTTCGCGCCCTTCGCTTGGAGGCGCCGATTCACGCATCGCTTCGCGTACTTCGCGAAGAGGGGTGGCTGCGCAGCTACCGCGAGCGTCTTCCCGTCACGCGTTCGGGTGAACCGTTGCCTTGGTACACCTACGCGGCAATCGCGTTTCTCGCTGAGCGGCTTCCCGCGGACGCACGCGTCTTCGAGTACGGAGGCGGGTACTCGACGCTCTGGTTCGCCGAGCGCGTCGCTCAGGTTGTTGCGGTGGATCCCAATCGCGAGTGGGTTGATTTGATCGCCCACCGTTGTCCCGCAAACGCCCAGATCCTTCACCGCGGCTATCCCGACGAGAAGGACGCGTACATCTCGGAGATCACCAACCATGGCGGCAGCTGGGACGTCGTTGCCGTCGACTCAGCGTGGCGCGAAGAATGCAGCCGCGCGGCGGTGGATCACCTGTCCGACCGTGGCGTGATCGTCTGGGACAACTCGAGCCTGCCGTCGTTCCCCGATTTCATGCGCGAGATCTTCGCCCCGCGTGGCTTCAAGGAGCTGCCGCTTGTTGGACTCGTGCCGATCGTGCCGTCGTTCGATCGGACGTCAATCCTGTATCGCCCCGGGAACCTTCTCGGGATCTGAAACTGGCTCTCTCACACGAAGAGCCGCTTGCGCGGCCCTTCAGGTATTCCTAGTAGCGGCGGGTGGGCTCGAACCACCGACCTTCGGGTTATGAGTCCGACGCTCTAACCAGCTGAGCTACGCCGCCAAGTCGGCCCGCAGTGTACCGAGCGCCGTCCGGCCGTTGTGACATGAATGCGTTCGACCGCGCCTCTTTCTGCGCGGGACCGGGCGGGTCCAGCTACACTGCCGCGGCCCTTCGGCAGTGCGTCAGCCTGCCATGGGAGAGACGCCTGCGTCTCGCAAAGTTTCCGTTTCGAGTATCCCACCTGAGGAATCATCTTGGCCAAGTCCGGAGTCAGAGTCGCTATCACGCTTGCCTGCACTGAGTGCAAGCGCCGCAACTACCAGACGATGAAGTCGAAGCGGAACACGCCTGACCGCGTGGAGTTCCGCAAGTTCTGCCGCTGGTGCGGAACGCATACCCCCCATCGGGAGACGCGCTAACACCTTTTCATGGCACGCGAGGCAAATATCGGCGGCACACCTGCCGTTCATTCCGACTCCGCCACTGGGCGTGGGGGCATGCTCTCCTTCGTCGGCGAATCTTGGGCTGAGCTCAAGAAAGTCGAATGGCCCGGCCAAAGCCAGGTCATCCACGGCACCGTCGTGGTTGTCGCTGCGTGCGTCGTCGTCGGTGTCTTCCTGTACCTCAACGACCAGGTCTGGAAAGAAGTCGTCCAGAAGGTTCTCCTGTAGGAGTCACATGTTTCAGTGGTACGTCGTCAACACGTATTCCGGCCATGAGAACAAGGTCAAGGCCAACCTCGAACACCGCATCGACTCGATGGGGCAGCGTCCGCGTTTCCGCCGCGTTGTCGTTCCGACCGAGCAGGTGATCGAGACGAAGGATGGCCAGAAGGTGACCGCTGAGAAGCGCGTCCTGCCGGGCTACGTCCTCGTGAACATGGATCTGAACGACGACGCATGGATGGTCGTAAAGAACACCCCCGGTGTGACCGGGTTCGTTGGCGCCGGGTCGAAGCCCGTGCCGCTGCAGCAGGGCGAAGTCGACCGGATCCTCAAGACGGGTGCCACCAATGCGGAGCGCCCGCGCTCGCAGGCGGAGTTCACGCTGGGCGAGTCGGTGAAGGTGACAAGCGGCCCGCTCTCGGACTTCGACGGCGAGATCGTCGACGTCAACGCAGATCAGCAGAAGCTCAAGGTGCTCGTGGATATCTTCGAGCGTCAGGTCCCGGTCGAGCTCGGCTTCGACCAAGTGAAGAAGATCGACTAGGTTCAGGCGAGGAGCGCGACCAAAGTGGCAAAGAAAGTACTCACCGTAATCAAGCTGCAGATCCCGGGTGGACAGGCAAACCCTGCCCCGCCGGTCGGCCCAGCGCTGGGTCAGCACGGCGTCAACATCATGGATTTCTGCAAGGCCTTCAATGCGCAGACGCAGCAGGACAATGGCCGCATCATTCCGGTCGAGATCTCGGTCTACGAAGACCGCAGCTTCGACTTCATTACGAAGACGCCGCCGGCGGCCGTCCTGATCAAGGAAGCGCTGCGGCTCGACAAGGGATCGGCCGAGCCGAACCGCACCAAGGTCGGCAAGTTGACCAAGGCGCAGCTCCGCTCGATCGCCGAGACGAAGATCGTCGACCTCAACGCTCGCGACGTCGAGCAGGCGATGCTGGTTATCGCCGGCACCGCACGTTCGATGGGCGTCGAGGTGGAAGCATGAAGAGCGAGGTGACCCGGTAATGGCTCAGCACGGCAAGCAGTACACAACGGCTCGCGCAGCCGTGGATCGCGACCGCGAGTATTCGCCGGTCGAGGCCGTTCGTCTTCTGAAGGCGAACCAGACGGCCAAGTTCGACGAGACGGTTGAGGTGCACATGCTCCTCGGCCTGAACGTCCGCCATGCCGACGAGCAGCTTCGCGGCACGATGATGCTGCCGAACGGCACGGGGCGCACCCAGCGGGTCGCCGTCTTCGCCGAAGGCGAGAAGGCGAAGGAGGCCGAAGAGGCTGGCGCTGATGTCGTCGGTTCCGCCGACCTCGCGAAGCGCATCGAAGAAGGGTTCACCGACTTCGACGTCGCGATCGCTACGCCGGATCAGATGGGCAACGTCGGCAAGCTCGGGCGAGTTCTCGGCCCGCGCGGCTTGATGCCGAACCCCAAGACCGGCACCGTCACGTTCGACGTGGCGAAGGCTGTCAAGGACGCGAAGGCAGGCAAGCTCGAGTACCGCACCGACCGCGGCGCCAACGTGCACATCGCGATCGGCAAGAAGAGCTTCGATGAGCGCTCGCTCGTCGAGAACTACGCCGCACTGATCGACGAGATCGTGCGCGCGAAGCCCTCGGCTGCAAAGGGTCGCTACATCAAGAAGATCACGCTCACAAGCACGATGGGTCCGGGGATTCACGTTGATCCAATGAAGACTCGGGGCATCGTCGACGAGCTGGTGGAGGCCGAAGCAGTAACGGCCTAATTCAGAGCCCGTCGCCAAAGACAGGAGGCAGCGGCATGCGCCGCAGAAGCCCTCCCGAGGCGGCCTCCTGGGAGATCTGTTTCACCTCCTTGCGAGCCCGCCAACGTGCGGGCTCGTTCGTTTGAAGGAGGAGGTGGAATGAAGAAGGAAGACAAGGAACTGGTTATCGCCGAGCTCACCGAGAAGCTTCGGACGGCGGAAACCCTCATCGTGGCGGACTATCGCGGTCTGACGATGCCTCAACTCGACAAGCTGCGTGGGCGGCTGTACGAGAGCGGAGCATCGTTTAGCGTGGTCAAGAACACGCTGACGCGTCGTGCAGCTGAGGCTGCCGGTGCTGACGCGCTGCTTGCGCTGCTCGAGGGCCCGTCTGCTGTTGCGTTTATTGACTCGGACGGCGATGCCGTTGCGGTTGCGAAGGCAATTTCCGACTCTGCTCGCGAGACGAAGGTTCTCGTGATTAAGGGCGGTGTGCTGTCGGGCCGCAATATCTCCGCCGAAGAGGTGGAGGAGTTCGCCAAGCTCCCGCCGGTCGATGTCCTCCGTGGACAGGTACTTGGCGCGATCATTGGGCCGCTCAACGGCCTGCTTGGTCTCATCAACGCTCCGCTTCAGAACCTCGTTGGGTTGATCGATGCACGCATCGAGCAGCTGGGTGGTGCCGACGAGGCACCCGCAGCAGCACCCGCAGCAGAGGCACCGGCCGCTGAGGCCGAGGCTCCTGCAGCAGAGGCTGAGGCAGCACCTGGGGCGGAAGCCGACGCACCGGCAGAAGATGCCGAGGCAGCGGAGCCCGCAGCAGAAGCTGAGACCGCAGAACCTGCAGCCGACGAGTCGGCTGCGTCAGAAGATGAATCCAATTCGGACCAGGAGGCTTAACGATGGCGGCAGTTGACACCGTCTTCGAGCAGCTCGGGAGCATGACCGTTCTTGAGCTGGTCGAACTGAAGAAGAAGATTGAAGATGAGTGGGGCATTCAGGCGGCGGCTGCAGTTGCCGTTGCTGCTCCGGCTGCTGGTGGCGGCGGCGGCGAAGCCGCTGAGGAGAAGACGGCGTTCGACGTCGTCCTCACGGCCACTGGTGACCAGAAGATCAACGTGATCAAGGTCGTCCGCGCAATCACCGGCCTTGGTCTCAAGGAGGCCAAGGATCTCGTCGATGGCGCACCCGCTCCTGTCAAGGAGGGCGTGAACAAGGACGAGGCCGACAGCGTCAAGGCGCAGCTTGAAGAGGCTGGCGCTTCGGTCGAGATCAAGTAGTTCGATCTCGAACGGGTTCTTCGGCGAGGGCCGGGCGAAAGCTCGGCCCTCGCTGCGTTCTGCGGCACTGCCGGATCTCTGCGTTGTCCGATGCCAGCTCTACCGTGGTCGCCGCAGAACCACCGCCGCGTGCGCGGTCGCTGCTAGGCTGTCCCGGTCGCCGGCAACGGCCCTCGTCGCATGTCTTGCGGCTGGAGGGCTGATTCGCTAGCCTGAGAGGTTCGCCGACGTCCGGACTGTCGTACTGCCCTGCCATAGATTTTCGCTCTACCGAAAGAAATCACCGCCGCACCGCTCCACCACACGTGTTCTGTTCTCGTCGCTGCTCTGACGTACTCCGTACCGATCCGCCGCGCCCTCACCACATAAGCATCTAAGGGAGGCTGTTCTTCTTGGCCCACACGGTCACTGCGCCTCGCGCGCGCAAGTCGTTTTCCCGCCTCAAGCACGTCCTCGACCTCCCCAATCTGATCGACATCCAGCGGGAGTCGTTCGATTGGTTCCTTCGTGAAGGTCTTCGCGAGACGATCGATGACATCTCGCCGATCGAGGACTACACAGGCTCACTCGCCGTTGAATTCGGCGACTACCGCTTCGGAGAGCCGCAGTTCTCCATTCAGGAATGCCGCGAGAAGGACCTGACGTTCCAGGCCCCGCTCTCGATGACCGTCCGGTTCGTTAATAAGGACACGGGCGAGATCCGCGAGCAGACGGTGTTCATGGGCGACTTCCCGATGATGACCGAATGGGGAACATTCATCATCAACGGGACTGAGCGCGTCATCGTGACGCAGCTCGTCCGCAGCCCGGGCGCCTATCTGATGGAGCCGAAGGACGCGACGAAGCAGGTCTTCACCGCGAACCTGATGCCGAGCCGCGGTTCATGGCTCGAGCTCGAGATCGACAAGAAGGGTGTCGTGTACGCCCGTATCGACCGGAAGCGCAAGCTCCCGATCACCACGCTGCTGCGCGCCCTGCCGGCGGAGGACCCGACCACGGGCTTCCAGCTCGACACGTCGACGAATGAGGCGATCCTCGCCCTGTTCAACAACTCGCACTTCATCCAGAGCACGCTCGAGAAGGACACGACATCGCGCGAAGAAGAGGCGTTGATCGAGGTCTTCAAGAAGCAGCGTCCGGGTGAGCCGCCGACGCTCGACAACGCGCGGAACCTTCTCCGCTCGCTGTTCTTCGATCCCAAGCGTTACGACCTGACCAAGGTCGGCCGCTACAAGCTGAACCAGCGCCTCGGCATCAACGTGCCGGACGACACGCGTGTTCTGACGACGCAGGACATCCTTGCTCTCGTTCAGAAGCTCGTTGCGCTGCCACACATGCTTGGCGTTGCGGAGGATTCGAAGGACTTCGCCGCCGACTCCTACGCGATGGATCGTGGGCCGATCCGTGCCGAGCTCGATGAGTACGAGCACTTCGGCAACCGTCGCCTGCGCACCACCGGTGAGCTGATCCAGGAGGCGTTCCGCGTCGGTCTCTACCGCATGGAGCGCGTTGTCCGCGAGCGCATGACGACGGAAGACGTCGACACGATCACGCCGCAGACGATCATCAACATCCGCCCGGTCGTGGCCGCGCTGAAGGAGTTCTTCGGCTCGTCACAGCTGTCGCAGTTCATGCAGCAGACCAACTCGCTCGATGGCCTCACCCACCGCCGCCGCCTGTCGGCACTCGGTGCTGGTGGCCTCACCCGCGAGCGCGCACCGATCGAAGTCCGCGACGTCCATCCGACCCACTACGGCCGCATGTGTCCGATCGAGACACCTGAAGGTCCGAACATCGGTCTGATCGGCTCGCTCGCCTCGATGGCGACGGTCTCGGAGTTCGGCTTCATCCAGACCCCGTACCGCAAGGTCACGGGCGGCAAGGTGACCGACGAGATCATCTACCTCGACGCATCGGAAGAGGCGCAGTACACGATCGCGCAGGCCTCCGAGACGGTCGACTTCAAGACCGGCAAGTTCATGCACGACACGGTTCTCTGCCGTTCCCGCGAGGGTGAGGCAGTCATGGTCGAGCCGAAGAACATCGAGTTCATGGACGTCGCTCCGGCACAGATCGTGTCGGTCGTGACGGCGATGATCCCGTTCCTCGAGCACAACGACGCCAACCGTGCACTCATGGGCGCCAACATGCAGCGGC
>CAIWTI010000102.1 GCA_903915545.1 uncultured Actinomycetes bacterium
CCTCTGCGCTCATGCGCCAAAAGGCTACGAGAGGTGTGCCACCGCGTCAATCTGTGCCAGAGTAGGCCGCCTCGGCGCGCTCCTCGCGCTTGCGCTGCTCCACGTCCCGATTCCACTGCTCGTCGATCGTCCGGGTGAACTGTGCCGCCTGCTCCGCCTCGGTCGGTCGGCGCGTAACAAACTCGCACCCCCCAAACCGGTGCGCGTGCCACAGGGCAAGCGCGATCGGCCGCTCGGGCAACGCAAATCGACGCTCCGCCGCCTGGTTCGCGAGCCGCTCCACGACCACGCGCGGGAGCGCACCCGAGATCGATAGCCGGCCGCGGGTGAGCCGCACCGCGTCTGCGACGTCCACGTCGGTCACGCAATGCACGTCCTCGTAGCGCTTGTCCTGATCCGCGACCGGCCCCGCGATCAGGCGAAACACGGAGCCGCCGAGTTGTCGCGACATTCGGATCGAGAGTGAGCCCGCGTCGGTCGCGTCGACGAGCACCTGCGCATCGCAGTCGAGCTTGCCGCGCGTGAGGGCCTGGCGGGCGCGGACAACGAGATCCTCGATCGGCACTCTCGTGAGCGAGAGTAGGTGCAAGCGAAAAACCCAGTGCGCATCCTCCAGCGAGGGACGGCGCTCGAGGATCGCGACCACGCTCGGCTGCGCGAGCGACGCGATCAGCAGGTAGCGTCCTGGGTTCTGATCAGACGGCAAAGTCGGCATCTTCCGGCGCTCCTCCTGTCAGTTCAGCATGCTCGGCCGCCTTCGCAACTGCGAGCGCAATCGCGGGCGCAAAGTCGGAGTGCCTCGATCCGCGGCGCTCCAGCTCGACCGAAAACGCGCCGCCCTTCGCGATCCATTTCGACACGCCAAGCAGGTCGGACCTCACGACGCGACTGTCGGGCAGGGAGATCGTTTTGTCCACGATCCGCCGCTTGAGGGCCTCAAAGAGCTGCACGTTGCTCGCCTGCGTGCTCACTGCCTCGCGCAGGTGGATCCCGTGCGCAACCGACAGCGCCGAGAGCGCGTCGAACGACCACTGATCGGACCACAGCTCACGCGTGCGATACGCGGCGAGCACCTGCCCTACCTCGCCCAGCGTTGCCCCCGAGTCGAGCGCCTTACCTGCCTCCGGCCTCCATTCTCGCGCGCACACGATCGTCACGCGTCCCGCCGCCTCTCGTGCCAGTGCCAGTGTCCAGGCGTTGCCTCGACTGGCGGGATCCTGCGCGGCGAAGTGCGGCGAGCCATCGCAGGGCAGATCCTCGACGCCCGATCGCGTCACAGCCAGAAGCATCGGCAGTGTGAACAGCATCGCTGTCGAGCCGTCGAACGGGATCGCGCCATATTCGCGTGAGCACGTGTCCTCGTCTGGTTCGAGCGCGCGACAATCCTCCTCGGTGAGGAGCGGACGCGCGATCCACGTGGGCGCCCATGCCACGAATTGCAGCGCCGTCTCGCCCAGATCGAACGCGACCGCATGGGCGTCCCTCGTGCCCATGGGCGAGCTCGAGAGATAGAGCCGCGCGTTCGGCTGTCCGGCGAGCGTCGGGCGCAGAGAGGCGAGCACCTCCGTCGCCGGGTTGCTGCCGGTCTCATGGTCACGCCATTTCGCGACCTCATCGCAGATCGCGCAGATACAAGAAAATCCCGACACCCCGCCGACACTCGCCGTGAAAATCACGAACGCGATCCCGCGCCCCGTGAGCTCGATCCCGTTCTCAATCGGCTTCCATTCGACCCCGAGCACCGCGAGGATCGCCTTGACCGTGCGCATGCGCCCTGTTGCCTCGCGACGATCCACGGAGATAATCGCGACCGTCAGGAGATCGCCAGGCGTCGGCACGTGCTCCCCATAGAGCGCCTCGAGCACGGCAATACGACAGAGCGACGTCGATTTGCCTCCTCGTCGACCGACGCGCAGCACGAGCTGTCGTTGACGCGACGAATAAAAGCGCTCGAAGATCTCGCGCCACCACGCGGTCATCGCCGGGAATTTTGCGGCCTGTAGTGCTCGCTCCAGTGCGGGCAGATGCGCCAGTACGCTCGGTCCGGCGTCCTCGTCGTGGCGAAAGCGCGCGAGCGGATCTGGGGCGGGCTCGGGCTCGTCAATCACGGCGCTCGATGTCCACGCGGACTCGCATTTCGGCCGCGCGCGTCATCCTCCCCGATCGGGTGAAACGTCTCAGCATCGTGGTCGCTCCGCGCTCCTGCCTGTAGCGCCAGTCGATACCCGGATGCGCATCATCGTGTCCGAGCCACGTCGCGATTCCGTCGCGGACTGTTTTGAGCGCACCCTGGAGGTTGTCTCCGTCCAGCAAGCGCGGGCCAATTCGCGTGAGCGTCACGACCACGGGCAGACGCGGCACCCCGAGCGGACGCAGCGCAAGCGCGATCATGTCAAGCTGCGCCCTCTTGCGCCGATGGAGCGCCTGCCACGGCTCGCGCTTGTTTAGCGTACTCTCCGTGCGGATCGGTAGATCCAGCTTGAGGATCTGAGTCACCGCTGCCCCCACGCCCTCACGGCCTCGTCCAACTCTCGCCTCGCTCGATCGATGGCGTAGCGCCTTTCCTCTCGCGGCTTCTCGAGCGCGAGGAGCAGCTCGCGATCGCCGCTCAGCCTCGCGTCGCAGATCTTGCGAAAATGCGTCAGCGATTCGCCCATCGCGTCGCGGTATCGGTACAGCCCCACGATCACCGGTAACGGGATCGTCTCTGGATCCATTTGCGCGCTCATCGTCAGACCTCCTCGCGCTCCTCAAATCGATCGAGGGAGGAGGTCTAGACCTGACCTCGATCGATTGGAGGAGCGTGAGATCATCTTGCGCACTCGCCCCCGATCGGGTCAAGTACGTCGGTCGACGCCTCTGGCGGGCGTGGGAGGTTGGCTGACTGTGGTGGTCCTCCTTTGTCCCTCCCCGTCCACCAGAGGCGTTGACTCCCGAATTAACCGCTCGGGAGATGCTCACCCGACAAAGGAGAAACACCGATGACCGATATATCTGTCCCGAAGCTACCGCCTGGATTCGATCACACGTGGGCTCAACCCTGCCCCATTTGCGGAGGCGGCAGCGACATGCCGGCAGACTCGCCACGGCACTGCACGGGCTCGACCCAGATACTAGGGAACATCTGGCGGGCGTGGTGCAACAGCCGGCAATCTCGCGACGCCAACAAGCACGGCGGACACGCCCTCACGTCGCGAGGGCGCTGGAAAAAAGCTGGCCCATACTTCGTCGCGAAGGACGGAGAGCGCGTGACATGAGGATCATCACAAAGGACGGCGACCACGTCGACGGCGTCTATGCGGATGACGACGTGACAGATGTTGCTGAACTCGTCACGCGGCCCGTGCGCCCTAGAGAGTGGATCTCGAGGGAACTCGGGATCGCGAAGGGCGGAAACAGACCGTTCGCGCTCGTCGGCGCGGACGGAAGTCTGAAGAGCTGGTTTGCCATGGCGATGCAGATCTGCGGGGCGGCATCGATCCCGTTCCTCGGGTTCGACCTGAAGCCGCGACTGAGCTCGATCTATTTCGACTGGGATCAGTACCCGGAGCTGTCCCGCGAACGATACATGGACCTCGCGCGCGGCTATGGCGTTGCGTGGAAACAGATTCGCGGACTCGTCGAGTACAAATGGGAGGCGGTGCCTTCGATGGGTGACCCCGCGGAGCGGCATCGCGACC
>CAIWTI010000103.1 GCA_903915545.1 uncultured Actinomycetes bacterium
GCCGCCGCCCACCCCCGCCCGATCGATGACCTCCACGCGACGGTCGCAATGTGGCAGCGCGAACTCGCAGGCAGCGTCCGGCGTCTTGAGGACGCGGTCCGCAACGGTGCGACGAATGTGTGGGAGGCGACGGTCGCCGCCTATGCCATAAAAGAGCCGAACCGCTTCGCAGTGCTCTGGTACGGCGAGGCCCTCTCACTGATGCGACACCTTCGGGCGCGTGGTCTTGTCGTGCGGTCGACTGGGCCCGACGGGCGCTTCCAGTACCGGCACACGTCGGCCTAGGCGACCCTCCGTCAGGAATCGCATCCAGCGGGTGCCCTACGGGTGCCGCGGCGCCTCACAGCAGTTCTACGAGGCTGAGGCGCGTTTCTCCCAGCGGTCGCCCCAGTTCTCGAGCGTCAAGCCCGAGATGAGGGCACGCTGGAGGAGCTTGCCGTCGCGTCGGTGACCGAGCAGGTTCACCCGAAGCGGGCGATCGCTCAGCGTGAGCTCGAGGCGCGTTGCGGCTGGGTCAACAGTCCGCGTTTCGAACACCTCGTAATCCGCACGAGCGTCGGGTCGCGCGCTGAGGCGAATCTCCCACGTCGCGACGGCGGGGAGGCTCGTCCAAGCGAGAGCAGCGGCGCCAGCAGCGCCCTCGCGCTTCACGTCCATGTTTGCGGTGATCGTCGGGCGCGTCCGCAGCGCCCCTGGACGCGGTAGACCGCCTGCGCGTGGCAAGCCGCCAGAGCTCGGAAGGCCGCCGAGACGCGGTGTCTCTGGCGTCGACGGAGCTGCCGCCGCAGGTGGGGAGAGGGGCGTCCCGACCGTCGTACGCGCGCGGTAGACAGCTGCGACACGGTCGAGCTGCGCGAGCGTTCGTTGCGCGGCTGCAAGCGCGGCGGGATCGGAACCGGCGGCGGCGTGCACACGCGTCCGCAGCGCTTCGATGTCGGGCGCGGCACCGCTGGTTACCGCGCGGCGTGCATCGTCGATGATCGCGCGCAGCGCGTCAGAGACGATTGCGGGCACGGCTGTGTCAGAAGAAGACATCACGGCTCCAGGATGCCGAAGAGCGGTGGTGCGGGGCTCAGACTTCGGAGTCGTCGAGCGCGAGCGGCGCCGCATGCGCCACCAGCGCGTCGATCGGAACGACCTCCAACGCACGCTCGTGCGTTGCTCCGAGCACGACCTTTGGGGCGAACCCGGCTTGGTACGCCTGCAACCAGCGCGACGAGCAGAGACACCAGCGGTCGCCAGGCTCAAGCCCGGCAAATCCCCATTCGGGATGCGGCGTCGAGAGGTCGTTTCCTACGTCCTTGCTGAACTGCAGAAACTCGTCGGTGGTTTCGACACACACCGTGTGGCTTCCGACGTCCTCGTCGCCCGTCGAGCAGCAGCCATTCCGGTAGAAGCCGGTGAGCGGAGCTGTAGAACACGGGAGGAGATCTCCGCCCACAACGTTTACGTCGGGGTGCTGTGTCATTCCTCAGCGATTGTGTCCGAAAGCGCGAGGCTCAGAAGCAGTGGAGTGAGCGTTGCAGCGGTAATGATCACGGTCGCGCCAACGCGGCTGACGGAGTTTTCGATGTACCAGCTGATCGGCAGCGTCCCGATCCAGTAGATCCCCGCCAGACCGGTGGCTGCGAGCGCGAGCCAGCCTGCGGCGGCAGCCGCAATCACGGGGGCGCGGGTAGCGGCGATGAGCACAGCCGCGATCGCGATCACGACGAGCGTCGTCGACGCGTACTCGGCGAAGGGCGCATCGACCATCACCCGGATGCTCTCGGTGAAGCGGTGGAGGTGGTCGGCGAGGAACGCTGGCCGACCGAGGTACGAGAGCTTGTAGTCAGGGCTCGAACCCGGGATCCCTGCGTTGGCGAGCCAAAGGCGCCAAGGGACGATTGCTAGAGGTGTCGTGAGCAGTACGAGGCCGGCGCGTCCGGCGCGCCCACGCAGGCGAAGTGCGGCGACCGAGATCACGACGGCAAGAAGCAATCCCATGAAGCCGCCCTCGAGCTTGGTCAGCGTTCCAGCGATCAAGAGGCCGAAGGCCAATCGCAATGAGGCTCGCTCGCTCATGATCAGCCAGCGAACGCTCGCCAACGCCGCGCCCGTGACGAAGTAGGCGAGGATCAGGTCGCCCGTCGGTGTCTGCAACCTCCACCAGAACCAGGGCGTCGTCGCAAGCAGCGCGAGTGCCGGCAGCGACAGGGCGCGCGGTGCGATTCCGTCGAGTAGCGAGAGTGCAGCGAGGAGGAAGGCGATCCCAAGCAGTGTCGCTTGGAGCGGCAGCACCGATGGGTGGAAGCCGCCGGTGAAGTGGAAGATCGCGGCGTCGAGCGTGGGAAGGAGCGGCGGGTACTCGGGGTGCTTGATCGACGCCCACGCGTCGGCCGGAATGCCACTGCCGTAATAGATCGCTTGCGCCTTCGGGATCCAGAAGTCGACGGCATCCCAGAACCCGGCGTACAGCTGTCCCTTGGCGGCGAGAGCGATTGCAGCAAGCGCGGCTGTCGTGAGCGTCACGCCACCGACAAACGCTGCGAGTCGACCACGCCGACCAAAGGCCCGCAGCGGAGGCCTTTCCGGGCTGGCGTCAGAGCGATCCCCGATTCCGACGCATGCTCCGACGAGCACAGCTCCGATCACGCTTACGGCAGGCACTGTCGGCGAAACCCCGGCCATCGCAGCGAGCGCAAGGGCGGTACCAAGCGTGCCGAAGCCGACGAGATAGGCGAGCCCTGCCCGCGGGAGTCGGGTGCTGTGGCGTGCGAGGCCGAGCGGTCGGAGCGCCGCGAAGCCCACCCCGAGTACGAGCACGTTGTAGATCGTGAGCGCCGTATCTGCCCGGTTCATGGCGCCGCCGGGTGCGTCACGAGGATCGCATTGCCGTCCGGCCCGAGACCGGTCTCGGTTGTGTAGGCGACACCCACGCTCTCGGATGAGCGGTGGTAGGCGATGACCCAATCGGCTTTCGCCGGATCACCAACGTCACGTCGAGGGGCGAGCCAGAGATCGAAGATGCGGCGCAGGACAGCAGGTTCGGCAACCGGCGGGTCGGTACCGATCGAGACCGCGAAGGTGGCTCCGGGTGGAATCGCTGCGCGCGCAAGGACGAGCGCCTGTGTTCCACCGTACAGAGCGAGCGGGTCGAGATCGCCGTCGCGAAGGGATGGTGTCTTTGTGTCGTAGGCGCGTCCGCCTGCCATCGCGAGGCTGGGAAGGTGTCCGAGTGAAACGGCGAGTTGGGCAACGATCGCTACGGCTGCCGCCGCGATCACGATGCGGCGCCAGCGGTCGGGCATCTGGGAGTTGCGATGGGCGCCGAGCACATACCTATCCTACGGCCGTAGTGAGACGGCTTTCTCTCCGTGGATTCCGGGAATGGGGTGTGATCGCGCTTGGCGCGACCATCGTCGTTGCGCTGCTCGGGGGCTGTCATCGGCAGGTCGCAACCGGCGGCGTCTACGAAGGCGATGTGCAGCGGCAGCTGGCCGCCGTCATTGGGGTGCGCCTGCAGTCGCAGCACTTCTACGGGCGCAAGGTGACGATTTCGTGCAAGCCCACGACTGATGATCGACTGAACTTTGCCTGCGACATCTGGGCGGGACACGTGGGCGAAAAGACGCAGATCTGGCACGAGACTGTCGGCTGCTTGCCGACGAATGACGGTCGTACGCCTCGTTGCTTCGGCAGCGAGGGCGAAGCGCTCCAGTAACCAGGACGCTTTCACGCATACTGCGAGGGCAGCCTCAAGCTGTCGTCGGGCCGGGCGCCTCCGGAACTGCCGACGCTCTCCGGGGGGAGGAACGAGTGCAGTCCACGCAACCGCGGCGCCAGCGGAATCGTGTTCAGATTCGCGTCTGGTTTGCCGCCAGAGGGCAGCGCACGGCGTATGCCGCGATCGGGCTGTCGTTGATCGCAACGATCGCGCTCGTCGTGGTCGCAGGCTTTCTGCTCCATCGCTCAGCTGCGACGGAACGGCAGACGCTTCGCCTGGAGCGGCTCGGAACGGCACTCACCCGTTTGGAGGACTTCACGACCGATGCTGAAGTAGCGCACGGGGTTACTGCTGCGCTTGCGACGGAGCGCGCCGCGGCCGTACGCGATGCCGAAAGCGCATTCACAACCGTGCAGCGCTACGGCTCCACGGAGGCGATCGCGATCCACCCGACCTACGCCTCATATCTCGCCCAGTCCGATGAGCTGTTCACTGCGCTCGCGGCGCGGAAGGGCGCATCGTCGGTGGCCGATCATCGGCGCCTCGAGCAGGCCCTTGGTGCGGCGCAAGTGCGCATCTCGTTGGAGATCAGCAAGAAGAGCGACACCCTTCGGCGCATCAACCCCGAGGCCCGTGCCGTCCTCACCAGCGCGCTCGTTGCCGTGCTGTCGCTGATCACCGCACTCGCGTGGCAGTTCGAGCTCCAGCGCCGTGCTGGCCGGATCGACAGAGTCCTTGCTGAGCGCGCGCAGGAGTTGATTCGGCTCCGCGATGAGTTCGTCGCCTCGGTCAGCCATGAACTGCGAACGCCGCTCACCTCGATCCTTGGCTATCTCGACTTGCTTGGCGAAGACAACCTCCCAGCTGGCGAGCGGAGTGCCGCGTTGGCCGTAGTGGAGCGAAACGCCGAACGGCTACTGCATCTCGTCAGCGACCTGCTTCTCGTTGCTGAGGCAGACAACGGTCGACTCCCCCTCAACCTCATCGACGTCGATCTCACCGCGCTTGCGCACCAGTGCATCGAAGCCGTGAAGCCCGCCGCCGCCGCTGGGGGAGTAACGCTCGTGCTCCACGCGGAGCCTGGTGTGCTGGTGAGAGGAGACACCGTCCGACTCGCGCAGCTGCTCGACAATCTCACGTCGAACGCCGTCAAGTTCACCCCGCGCGATGGTCGCGTGACGCTCGACCTCAGAATGGCCGCTGGCGAGGCCGTCGTCGCCGTCTCGGATACGGGGCCGGGAATCTCGCCCGCCGACCAGAAGCGGCTGTTCGATCGCTTCTTCCGTACAGCGTCGGCAACAGCCGGGGTCACTCCGGGAACGGGGCTCGGACTCACGATCGCGAAGGCGATTGTTGAAGCTCATCACGGGACGATTGAGGTGGAGAGCGTCGTGGGATCCGGCTCCACGTTCCGTGCCACATTGCCCGTCGACGCCGCCTAAAACACAAAGACCCCCGCCGAAGCGAGGGTCTTGAGTGGAGCTAGTCAGATTCGAACTGACGACCTCTTGGGTGCGATCCAAGCGCTCTCCCAACTGAGCTATAGCCCCGAGCGGCCCCAGTTTAGCGCGAGGTCTCCAGCCGCGCCGGTTCGAAGCGGGTGGAGCGGGTGTATAGAGCCGAGCCATTCGGTTGCCTCTCAGCGGGTGATTTCTGGCTCATTGGTCATGGTTGAGTGAGGCTCGGTCCTATCCTGGATGCATTTTGGTTTTCACGAGGACGCACTGCTTGGCACCGCTACGCACGAAAACGCTGTAAATGCTGCATTTGTTGCAAGGCTGCAAAAGCGATTCATCACCATCTCGGATCCAATCTTGCTATGTTTCGGATCCAAGTCGCCTTCTACGACCACAACCGCCGAGGAGAGCCATGAGCCAGTCCGAGTCGATCAAGCAGGCAGCCGAACGCCTCGAACAGCAGTGGAACACTGATCCACGCTGGCAGGGGATTGAGCGCCCGTACTCCGCCGAAGAGGTCATTCGCCTCCGCGGCTCGGTTGACGTTGAGCATTCGCTTGCGCGTCGTGGATCCGAAAAGCTTTGGGAGCTCGTGAACAGCGAGCACCACGTCCCGGCGCTCGGTGCGCTGACGGGCAATCAGGCCGTGCAGATGGTGAAGGCCGGTCTGAAGGCGATCTACCTCTCCGGTTGGCAGGTCGCGGGTGACGCGAACCTCGGCGAGACGACCTATCCCGATCAGAGCCTGTATCCGGCAAACAGCGTGCCGTCGGTCGTCCGGCGGATCAACAACGCATTGCTTCGCGCGGATCAAATTCAGTGGTCAGAGGGCAAGGGCGATATCGACTGGCTCGCCCCGATCGTTGCCGACGCGGAGGCAGGCTTCGGCGGCCCGCTTAACGCGTTCGAGCTGATGAAGTCGATGATCGAGGCTGGTGCGGCTGGTGTGCACTACGAGGATCAGCTCGCGTCCGAAAAGAAGTGCGGTCACTTGGGTGGCAAGGTGCTGATCCCCGTCGGTCAGTTCCAGCGCACGTTGACGGCTGCGCGACTCGCCGCTGACGTTTCGAACGTGCCGTCTGTGCTCGTTGCGCGCACTGATGCGCACTCGGCCCAGCTGATCACAAGCGATGTTGACGAGCGCGACGCGCCGTTCATCACGGGCGATCGCACGCCGGAAGGGTTCTTCCGTCTTCGCGACGGCGTTGAGCCGGCAATCATGCGCAGCCTCAACTACGCCAAGTACGCCGACCTCCTGTGGTTTGAGACCTCAACGCCCGACATGGGTGAGGCACGCGAGTTCGCGCAGGCGATTCATGCGGAGTATCCGGGCAAGATCCTCGCCTACAACTGCTCGCCTTCCTTCCACTGGAAGCGGGCACTGAACGACTCGCAGATCGCGACGTTCCAGGAGGAGCTCGGCGAGCTCGGCTACAAGTTCCAGTTCGTCACGCTCGCTGGATTCCACTCGCTCAACTCGTCGATGTTCGAGCTGGCCGAGGGCTATGCGAAGTCGGGCATGTCGGCCTACGTCGCCCTGCAGGAGCATGAGTTCGAGCTTGAGGAGCTTGGCTACACCGCAACGCGCCATCAGCGTGAAGTGGGGGCCGGCTACTTCGACCTCGTCGCGACGACCGTTTCGGGTGGCGAGAGCTCGACCCTCGCGCTCGTCGGTTCGACCGAAGAGGAGCAGTTCGAGGCCCACGAGACCGCCCCCGCCGTCGCGTAGGTCTCAACATGACCACCGCTGACGCGCCCCAGTCGGCCGAAGGGATCGTTGTCGCTGGCACGCCCGACGACGAGATCCTCTCGCCCGCCGCTCTCGAGTTCCTCGCGCTGCTCCAGCGCGCGTTCAACCCAACCCGTAAGGAGCTGCTTGCCGAGCGGCGCCGCCGTCAGGCGCAGTTCGATGCGGGTGAGAAGTCGATGTTCCTCGCCGAAACGGCGGCGATCCGTGAGGCCGAATGGCGCGTTGCTCCGGCTCCGCCCGATCTGCGCGACCGGCGGGTCGAGATCACGGGGCCGCCCGATCGCAAGATGCTGATCAACGCGCTCAACTCGGGGGCTCGGGTGTTCATGTGCGACTTCGAGGATGCCCAGTCGCCGACGGGACGCAACGTCGTCGAGGGCCAGCGGAACGTGAAGGAGGCAATTCGCCGGACGCTGAGCCTCGATACGCCGGAGAAGAGCTACCGCCTGAACGAGAACGTCGCGGTGCTCGTCGTGCGCCCGCGCGGCTGGCACCTCGACGAGAAGCACCTGCTGATCGACGGTGAGCGGATCTCGGGAAGCCTGTTCGACTTCGGGCTCTACATGTTCCACAACGCGCAGGAGCTGATCGCGCGTGGCAGCGGGCCATACTTCTATTTGCCGAAGCTCGAGAGTTACCGCGAAGCTCGCCTCTGGGCACAGGTGTTCGGGTTGGCAGAGCGCGAGCTTGGTATCCCGCACGGGACGATCCGCTGCACGGTGCTCGTCGAGACGATCACGGCGCCGTTTGAACTCGAGGAGATCCTCTACGAGCTGCGCGAGTACGGCTGTGCGATGAACGCCGGCCGCTGGGATTACATCTTCAGCACGATCAAGAAGCTCGGTGCGGTGTTGCCCGATCGCGTTCAAGTGACGATGACCGTGCCATTCATGAAGGCCTACACCGATCTGCTCGTTCGCACCTGCCACAAGCGTGGCGCGTACGCGATCGGCGGCATGGCCGCATTCATTCCGTCACGCAAGGATCCTGTTGTGAACGAGGCTGCGCTGTCGAAGGTGCGCGAGGACAAGGAGCGTGAGGCGACAAACGGGTTCGACGGCACCTGGGTTGCGCACCCCGATCTCGTTCCAACCGCGATGGCCGAGTTCGACAAGGTGCTTGGCGACCGCGAGGCACAGCTTGAGCGGCTCCGCGAAGACGTCGTCGTCACCGGAGAGCAACTGATCAACTTCGACGTTCCAGGCGGTGAAGTCACCCCCGCTGGTGTACGTCTCAACGTGTCGGTCGGTGTTCGCTACCTCGACGCGTGGCTGCGTGGCTCTGGTGCGGTGGCAATCGACAACCTGATGGAAGACGCGGCGAC
>CAIWTI010000104.1 GCA_903915545.1 uncultured Actinomycetes bacterium
ACGTCCTCAAGAAGGCGCCGCACGAAACCCTCGTGCGCGCAATCGAAAAGACCGCGAGTGGCGAAGGCTACGTCGACCCTGCACTCATGCCGGCGTTCCTCGCCGGGCGTGACCCAGGCGAAATCCTCACTGGCCGCGAACGCGAGATCCTCCAGCTGCTCGCCGACGGCATGTCCAACGCCGACGTGTCAGAGAAGCTCTTCATCTCGCAGGAGACCGTCAAGAGCCACGTACGGCACATCCTCACCAAGCTCGAAGCCGACACCCGCACGCACGCAGTTGCAATTGCGCTGCGCGAAGCAATCATCGAATAGATGGAAGCAAGCGGGCCGTACCTTGTACTGGTGTGGGCACCGAGCGGCTACACGCTCGAAGCCCGAAGTGGCGCGCTGCCCCGGATCGGCGATCACCTCAAGGCTGAAGCACACGAGCACGACCTGATCGTCACGAAGATCGGCTCGTCGCCACTCCCGGGTGATTGGCGCCGCTGCGTCTACACCGTCGGGCAGCCCGGCCTAACGGCCTAAGCCGCCGACTCGGCCGCAACGAGCCCCAGCACGAGCGCCTGCGCAAGTCCGCTCGCATATCCGCCCGTCGCGATACCGCCCGCGTCGACACCCGCCGCGTACAGACCAGGGATCGGGGTGCCTTCCCGATCGAGCACGCGCGCCTGCGTATCGATCCGAACTCCACCCACCGTGTGCGTGATCGCGGCGACCACCTTCACCGCTGCGACGGCTCCTGCGGGAACCGGAAACGGAAGATCAGCTAGGTCAACCCGCGCCGCTGCGGGCATCGCCGTCACCATCCCGCCCACGGTCTGCTCGCGCACGCGCCCCGCCAAGCCAGCCGCATCGAGCACGAAATACGCCGTCGCGCCCGGCTGCCGAGCGATCGCCTGGGCGAGGTTCGCTTCCGACCACCACACCTCGTCGGCCTTCATGAACTCGGTGCCATCGCTTGCGAAGATCCGGGCAAACCGGCCAAAGAGCGCCGAGGCCGAAACAAACTCAGCCTCGCCCCACTCCGCGCTCGGCATCGCGCGCCCGTAGAACTCGTCGAGCCCCGCGGTTGTCGCAGCGCCCCGCGCGAGGGCAAGCCGGAGCCCATCGCCCTCGCTCCAGCGGTTGCCACGCAGACGAAGCGGCGACGCGGGCTTGATGTGCTCGGCAATCAGTCCGGACGAGGCTGCAAACCCGCCCGTGGCAAGGATGATCGGCTCACCAGCCTCGGCGACCGTGCAGCCATCAACGTTGAGCTCCGCCGCACCAAGCAGCGCGAGCGTCAGACCACGCGGCTCAAACCGCAGCCCCGTCGTCAGCGGATTGCCGGTCTCCTCCCACACCACGGGCGCGCCCAGCTCGCGCAGCCAGGCGAGTCCCTCGTCAAGCCGCTCCCACACCAGACGTTGCAAGGCCTCGTCGCCGCCCGGGCACTCACACCGGAAATCCTCAAAACGCCGGTGCCGCCAGATCACGCCCGATGAGAGCACCATCGAGCCGCCCACACGGTCACCTTTCTCGACGAGCCGCGGTGATGCGCCCAGCTCTCGCGCACGCGCAGCCGCCACGAGGCCCGCCAGCCCCGCACCGGCAATGATCACGTCAGCGAGAAGGTCGGCTTGTGCTCGACGTACTCGATCCGCACGCCGCCAGGGCCCGTCAAGAACGCCGCAATCGTGTTCGCGGCATCAACCATCGACTCGACCTCGATGCCGAGCGCCTTGGCCGCATCGGCCTGCCCCTGCGCCGAATCGACGAGCACCGCCAGGTGGTTAAGCAGGGGCCGCTCCGGAATCGTGGGGTCGCCCACGACGAGCTCGACAAACGCGCCAGCCACTTCAACACGCACGTCGCCAACCCGTTCGAACCCGAACTGCTCGTACGCCGTCGCAGTCGCCGCCGGATCGGCCGCGTAGAGAACGACGCCTGCGAGGTCGACGACATCGCCGGGCTTGCCGGGGACAAGCCGGATCACGATCCCCTCGCCCGCGTCCACCGTCGTGCTGCCGAGACGGTCAACCGTTGCCGCACATTCAGGCACCGAAAGCACCACCTCGGCAAGCGGCCCCGCCTCGCGCGGCCCCGGCGCATCAAAGAGCGTCAACTTGCCGCGACGCGCGTCGCCACCAAGCAACGTGAAGTGCGCCTCCTGCGCGATCACCCGCAACCCAAGCTCCTCCACGAGGAACGCCTGAACCACGCCGCGACCCGCGACCCAAAAGGCCACGTGGTCGAGGGTGCGCGGGCGAAGAGTGCTCACACGCCGACTCCGCCCAGAATCCCGAAGCCTGCCGTCATCCGGCAAGACTCAGTTCTGGACGTTGTTCTCGGTCGCGTAGTCGTTGGTGAGCTTGTTCACGAGATCAAACCCCGTATTGAACGCGGCGTTGATCTTCACGAACGGCTCCCACTTTTCCGGAAGAGCATCCTCGGGGAAGATCGCCTCAACGGGGCACTCCGGCTCACACGCGCCACAGTCGATGCACTCTTCGGGGTCGATAACGAGCATGCGCTCACCGACATGGATGCAGTCGACAGGACAAACGTCGATGCAAGACTGATCCTTGATGTCGATGCACGGCTCAGCGATTACGTAGGTCATAGCCTCACTCTACCGACGGAAGCAGACCGCCAATCACCTCATCCGTTCGCTCAAACAACGCCGATTTGACGACGACCCGATCGAAGCCCGCCGCATGGGCCCGACGGAGGCCCGTCGTATCGACGTGGTTCGTGAATCCGACGATCGGCACGTCGGGGAACGTGTCGGCAACATCCTCAGGATCAACCCGCGCAACATCAGCGATCACAAGGTCGGGCGGCTCGATTCCCTCGGTCGTCTCGAAGCGATGCCCGGGCAGAAGCCCCTCGAGTTTGGCGCGAAGGAAGAGATCAACCCCAACAAGCAGGATCGTTGCCATGCCTGAGATCGAAGATACCAGCGGTTCGTATGAAGTCGGGCTCGCGCTCGGAGCCGCAGGCGAGTGGTTCGCAGCCCACGAATCGTTCGAAACGGCATGGCGTGCCGCGCCACCCGACGAGCGCGACTTTCTCCAAGGACTCGTCCACGCCGTCGTTTGGGCTTACCAAGCTGGCCGCGGTCGCGAGATTGGCGCCGAACGTCAACGCGGTAAGGCACTCACGCGGCTCGGCGCCTACACACCGACCCATCGCGGGATCGATGTCGCGCGCCTCTTGCTCGTACTCGACGAAGGCCGCCTGAGCGACCTCGCCGCGTGCTTTGCGCCCTAGATCGTGCCGAGGCCGAACTTCAGAAAGACCTGATCGAGCGCAATCCGCAGCCACCAGTCGCGGTGGAAGAAGAGCAACAGCCCGAGAGCGACAAGCGTCGCGCCCGACACAGCCTGAATCGCCGTGTAGTGGCCGCGCACCCACCGAAACGCCCCCATCGCACGGGCAAACGCGATGCCCGCGAGTAGGAATGCGGCACCCAGGCCCAGCGAATACGCGACGAGCAGCGCGACACCGCGCAGGATCGTCCCCGACGAGCTCGCGAGCACGAGGATCGAAGCGAGCACCGTGCCGATACACGGTGCCGCACACACCGCAAACGCGGCACCAAGCAGTAGCGCCGAGCCGCGCTTACGGGCGTGCTGCAGCAGTCCCGGCGCAACGGTGCGCTCGGGCAATGGCAGCAGCCCGGCGAAGGCAAGACCGATCACGACGAGGAAGAAGCCGGCGATCTGGGTTTGCGTCGCCTTCGGCACCACCGACGCGATCGCCGCCGCGCCCGCACCAACGGCGACAAACACGATCGTGAAGCCGATGATGAACGGGATGCTTGCGATCAACACGCGCTTCGACGCACCGCGCTCGCCAAGCTTGTCGACCTCAACCGCCGAAACAGCCGAGAGATAGCCCGGCACGAGCGGCAACACACACGGTGTGACGATCGAGATCAGCCCTGCCAGGAAGGCGATCGGAAATTTCTCAAGCATCGAAGCGTGCAAGCTCTTCGTCGACCCGGCGCTCTTGCTCCGCATCGAGGCCAGAGTCACTCGTATCGGCGTCGTCGGCTGCAGCATCCGACTTCGTTCGCTGCGTCCACGTCCACGCCCCAAAGCCAATCAGCACCGCACCCACGCCAATCCCCGCCATCGGCATCAGCCAGGCGAGCAGGTCGAAGCCATGCGTGCCCGGAACACCAAGCACCGCCGTACCAAGCTGGGCAACGAGCTCATCCTTGATCTGCGTCGCTGTCGCACCCTCGGCAATCCGCTTCCGGATGTAGGCCTTCATCTGCTGGGCGACAGGAGAGCTCGACTCGTCGAGCGGCAAATGACACGCCGGGCAGACGAGCTGCGTCTCCATCTCGCTCTGGCTTGGGTGAAGATCGGAAGCAAACGCGACCGGCACCATCAAGAAGAACGCCGCGCAGGCGACCGCAAGAACCTTCATGCCGACGGGTTCTTCAGCGCCTGCTTGATGCCGTCATCAAGCATCTTCGCCGTCGCCTCACCGATGATGTGGCCGCCAGGAACGAGGGGAACGATGTAGCCCTTCGCATCGACGAAGAACGTCTCCGGATAGCCCGTGACGCCGTAATGACCAACCAGGCTGCCCGAGTCGGCAACGATCGGATAGGTGATGTGGAACCGGTTGATGAACTTCATCGCCGGACCGTGCAAATCCTGAACATCGACTCCAACAAACACAACCTTGCCGCTGCCCTTCCAGCGCTCCCAGCCCGCCTGAATCACCGGCGCCTCCTGGGTGCACGGCGGGCAGTACGACTGCCAGAAGTTGAGGACGACAACCTTGCCGCGAAGTGACGCGAGGCTCATCGTTCCGGTCGTGTCGACACGATTCCGCGTCCAAAGCGGAGCCTGAACGACATTGCCGTTATCGACCTCGGACGCAACCTGGCTGCCGTTTCCATGCGCAACCTGCCAGATGAGGAGAGCGAGCAGCGCGCCAACAACCGACACTGCCGCGATCTGCCCAACGCGACGGATCAAAGAATGACCACCGTCGTACCGACATCGACACGGTCAAACAGCCACTCCGCGTCGGTCACCTGCATACGAATGCAGCCATGCGAGGCGCTGTAGCCGATCGACGATGGTTCATCCGTTCCATGGATGCCGATACCGGGTGTGGAAAGACCCATCCAGCGCGTGCCAAGCGGATTGTTCGGACCCGGCGGAACCGGCTTCAACCCCTTCGCCCACGAGTCCTGGGTCGGCGGGTACCACCACGGATCCTTGCGCTTCACGATGATGTCGAACGTCCCAGTTGGCGTCGGATAGATCGACTGGCCGGTCGCCACCGGGAACGTCTTCACCGTGGTGCCGTTGTCGAACAGGTACA
>CAIWTI010000105.1 GCA_903915545.1 uncultured Actinomycetes bacterium
AATGGTCGACCGTCTCGACGCCGAGATCGGTCACATCGAGATGACCTTCCCGTACTTCGTCATGAAAAAGGCGCCGGTGTCGGGCGTTCAGAGTCTGCTCGACTACCGCGCGACGCTCATCGGCGAGGTCCGAAAAGACCGCACAGATACCTCGATCAAGGTCGTCGTTCCGGTCACGAGCCTGTGCCCGTGCTCTAAGAAGATCTCGGACTACGGCGCACACAACCAGCGCTCGCACGTCACGATCACGGCCCGCATCGCCGGCCATGTCTGGATCGAGGAGTTGATCGACATCGCAGAGAAGGAGGCCTCCTGCGAGGTCTACGGCATCCTCAAGCGACCTGACGAGAAATACGTGACCGAACGGGCGTATGACAATCCGAAATTCGTGGAGGACATGGTGCGCGACGTGGCGGTGCGGCTCAACGCCGACGACCGCATCCGCGCTTACGTCGTTGAATCGGAGAACTTCGAGTCAATCCACAACCACTCGGCCTACGCGCTGATCGAGCGCGACAAGGATGCAGAGCAGGCCTGATCGGGCATCGCGCGGGCAAGGCCGCGCGGACCGTTCGGTTCAACCGACCACGGGCGCAGGCACTTCGACGCCCTGCAGACGACCGATCAGTGAGCGCAGAAACGCCTTGTTGAAGCGCAGCTGACAGGACGCTGACACCTGCTCGAGGAGCGTCGAGCTCACCTTCATGACCGTCACGCCACCATCCCCGCGGATCGTGGCCAGGCGCTTGGCGCCGTGCACGTAACTCGTCTCGCCGAAGCATTCGCCACTTCCGAGCAGCCCGAGCGTCCGACCGAGGCGCTCAACGTGCACGGAGCCCGTCACGATGATGTAGAAGCGGTCGTCGATCTCGCCCTCTTTGACGATCTCCTCATCCTGGGCGTATTCCTGCCACTGGCTGGCACGCAGGACCTCCCAGATTTCCGAGTGCGAGAACTCGTGGAAAAACTTGAGGCGACGCAGCATGGCGAACTGCTCGTGCCGATCGATCTTGTTGGTCTCAGCACGCAGGCGCTGGTGTACCCGCGTCAGGTCGGCCGCAAACTCCTGCCCGGTGCGGTAACGCTTAACCGGATCCTTGTGCATCGCAAGCGCCGCGACGCTCTCGAGCTCTTCGGGCATGTTCTGGCGCAGAGTGTGAATCGGCGGCGGGGTCGCGTAGACGATCTGATGGAGGAGCTTGGAGAGGTTGCCGGCACGAAACGGCCGATAACCAGTCAACAGCTCGTACATCACCGCGCCGAGAGAGTAGATGTCGGAGCGGTTCGTGATCTCGAGCGACTGCACCTGCTCGGGCGACATGTAGGACGGGCTGCCCGCGATGCCCTCGATCCGAGAGATCTCGGAGTCCGCGACGATCGCGATGCCAAAATCAATGATGCGGACGTCGCTCTCAACCGTCAGCATGATGTTCGAGGGCTTGATGTCACGATGGATGACGCCGCGACTGTGGGCGTAGGACAAGGCTTTCGCGCACTTGTAGACGATTTCGACGACGTCATCGACCCGAAGCAGATTGTCCGGCTTGCAGTAGGCCGACAGCGTTCGCGCACCGTGCACGAACTCGGTGACGATGTAGTAATGCCCGCCTTCCTCACCGGCATCGTAGATCGGCAGGATGTTTGGATGCTGGAGCATACCCACCATGTGGGCCTCCGACAGGAACATCTTGCGTGCGACGCGCGATTTTTCGCCGTCGTCGGTGGTCTCAAGGTTGTAGACCTTGATCGCCACGTCACGGCCGTAGTAGGGATCGTGAGAAAGATAGACGGAGCCTGTGCTGCCGCGACCGACTTCCTTGATGATTTCGTATTTACCGACGCGCTCAGGCACGACGCGTCCGGGCCGAGCCGGCGGGATCGCGTTGGAGGTCGGTGCTGGACTCAGATTGCGGATGACAGGACTCCACGCGCAGCGGGCCCGAACATATTTCAGGCCACGCGAGAAGCATAAGACGCCACCGCAAAATCGACCGTGAAGCAGATCGCGCTTCGGCCGTCCGAGCGTGACGGACGTCACGTCGCGAAGTGATCCCACCCACGGGGCAGAGGCAGTTCCCCCCCCTCACCGATCAGACGT
>CAIWTI010000106.1 GCA_903915545.1 uncultured Actinomycetes bacterium
CACCGGCACTGATGTCCAGCTCCGAAGCGACCGGCACACGTCATGACCGGTGCCATCGGGGAGCACAAGGTCGAGGATCACCGCCTCGGGAGGCCTCAGCGCAGCCTGTGCGAGCGCGCGCTCTGCCGTCCCCGCCGTGTCAACCTCGTACCCCGCACCCCGCAGGCTCGTTTCGAGCGCACGCAGGATCTGCGGCTCATCATCGACGACAAGGATCCGAGCGCCGGTCACGCCGCGACACCGACCCGTGCGAGCGGGAGTGCAAGTACGAACGTCGCACCCTGATCGAGCCTCGACTCAACCCATACTCGTCCACCGTTTGCCTCGGCAAAGCCGCGGGCGATCGCGAGTCCAAGTCCCGCGCCCCGTTGGTCGCCTCGCTGCAGGCCACGCTGAAACGGCTCAAAGATCGACTCCCGCTCAGCAGGAGGGACACCCGGGCCGTGGTCGACAACACGAATCAACACCTCCGACGCCGTCGCCGTTGTTTGAAGCCGGACTTCGGCTCCGGAGTACTTCAGCGCGTTCTCCAAGAGGTTCACGAGCACTCGCTGAATCTGCGTGGCGTCAACCGAAACCGAAAGCTCCTCCACCGCGAGTGCAAGTTCGATGCGGCCAGCCGCGGGGCCGAGCTCGTCAAGCGCGTTTGCAACGAGTTCCTCCACATCCCACACCTCGGCGAGCGGTTCGGCGGCGCCCGCCTGAAGCCGTGAGAGGTCGAGGAGATTGCCGACAAGTCGCTCCAGCCGATCAGACGCATCGAGGATCGTTGCGAGCAACTCGGCCCGGTCAGCCTCGGTGATCTCGAGTTCCGGTCGTGCGAGCGCACCCGCCGAGGTCGAGATCGCCATCAGCGGTGTTCTCAAGTCATGACTCACTGCGCGCAGAAGCGCCGTCTTGACGACATCACCGCGCCGAAGCGCCTCCGCCTGCAACGCCTCACCAGAGAGGCGTTCACGGTCGATCGCGACTGCAAGCAGCGAGGTCAGTGCCGGGAGCAGCCTTCGACCGGCGGCAGAGAGCGGCTTCTCGCCAAGGGCGATCGCGCCGACTCGACGCCCTCCCGCGACGAGGTCAATGCGACCCACACCCGCTGGTGCATCCTCCCCCACTTCGATCTGTGCATCGCCAACGCCAAGCGCGCGCGCTGCTTCGGCCGAGATGCTTTGCAGCTCGTCACCGACTGTGCCGTGCTCAAGGAGTGTCGCCGCGATCTCGGCGAGCAGCGAGGCCTCCCGCGCCTGCCGCCGTGACCTCGCTGCGAGCTGACTGACAACAACCGCGGTCGCCATGTACACCAGCAACGCGAGCCAGTTCTCGGAGTCCGCCAGGGTGAACGTGTGAATGGGCGGCAGGAAGAACCAGTTGAAGGCGAGCATGCTCGCGATTGACACGACGAGCGCGTAGCCAAGGCCCCATACGACGGCGATCGGCAGCACTGCGAACACGTAAAGCACGCCGAGGCTGAGCGTCGGCACGAGTCCGCGGAGCACAAAGATCGCCCCCGTGACCAGCGCAACGACGCCCACGCAGGCCGCGGGAGGCGCAAGCGGAGCGACGGATCGCCAAGGGCGCACCCCTACACGGTAGACCCAACAACGAACGTGGAGATGCCGGGCACCTACACTTCCGCCTCACCTGATGGAACTAGGCATCTACACATTCGCCGAGCTTGAGCCAGGCCGGAGCGGCGCCGAGGCGATCAGCCCCGAGCAGCGACTCGCGAATCTGCTGGAAGAGATCGAGCTTGCCGAGCAGGTTGGGTTGGACGTCTTTGGGCTGGGCGAGCATCACCGCTCCGATTTCGTCGTGTCAGCCCCCGCGGTCGTACTCGCGGCGGCCGCGATGCGCACGAAACGGATCCGCTTGACGAGCGCCGTGAGCGTGCTCAGCTCTGACGATCCCGTCCGGGTCTTCCAGGAGTTCTCGACCGTCGATCTGCTGTCGCACGGCCGGGCCGAGATCATGGCGGGCCGTGGCTCCTTCATCGAGTCGTTCCCGCTCTTTGGCTACAGCCTCAACGACTACGACGCGCTCTTCGCCGAGAAGCTCGACCTGCTTCTCCAGCTGCGCGACCACGAGGAGATCTTCTGGGAAGGCACGCATCGCCCGTCGATCGATGGCCGAGGTGTCTACCCCCGTCCCATCCAAGACCCACTGCCCGTGTGGGTGGCCGTCGGCGGCAATCCCGAGTCTGCGCTGCGCGCG
>CAIWTI010000107.1 GCA_903915545.1 uncultured Actinomycetes bacterium
ATGAACGCCGTGCGGGTGCTCGGCGCGACCGTCGATGAGCTTGACGTCGACACGCTCGTTGTTCATGGCGTCGGGGTGCGGGGGCTCCGCGCACCTGACGGACCGATCGACTGCGGTAACGCTGGCACGCTCGCGCGCCTCGTCACCGGTCTCCTTGCCTTCCAGGAGGGCTCGTTCGAGCTGACGGGCGACGATTCGCTCTCGCGTCGCCCGATGGAGCGTGTCGCTGGGCCGCTGCGCGAGATGGGCGCCCAAATCGACACCACTGAGGGGCACCTGCCGATGCGCATCACGGGTGGCGCCCTCACAGGGCTGCAGTACGAGATGCCGGTCGCGAGCGCGCAGGTGAAGTCGGCGATCCTGCTCGCCGGACTTGGCGCTGCAGAGCCCGTCACGGTTATCGAACCTGCCCCGACCCGCGATCACACGGAGCTGATGCTCGGTGCCGCCGGTGCGAAGGTGCGCGTGCGCGGCCTGTCGGTCACCGTCGAAGCGCCCGAGCGCCTGCGCCTTCCCGAAGTCCACGTTCCAGGCGATATCTCCTCGGCCGCGCCCTACCTTGTCGCTGCCGCACTGCTTCCCGGCTCGAAGCTGATGGTTCACGACATCGGCCTCAACCCGCGCCGTACGGGCCTACTCGACGTGCTTGAGCGGATGGGTGTGCGCGTCGGCATCCACAACCGCCGCAAGATCGCGGGTGAGCTGATCGGCGATGTCGAGGTCGAGGCTCAGCCGCTCGTCGCGACAACGATCGAGCCACACGAGGTGCCGTTGCTCGTCGACGAGCTCCCGATCTTCGGTCTGCTCGCTGCCTGTGCGCGCGGCAAGAGCGTCGTCAAGGGTGCGGAGGAGCTTCGACACAAGGAGAGCAACCGCATCGAGACCGCGGTGGCCGCGTTGCAGGCGATCGGTGTGCGCGCCCGCGAGACAGAAGACGGCTTCACCGTGACTGGCGTTCCGACCCGCCCGCGCGGGGGTCGCATCCATGCCCGCGGCGACCATCGCATCGCAATGCTCGGCGCGGTCGCCGGGATCGTCTCGAAGGAAGGCGTTCGCGTTGAAGACGCCGAGTGTGTCTCGATTTCGTTCCCCGGCTTCTACAGCCTGCTCGAGTCGGTGAGCGTCCAGTGATCGTCGCGATCGATGGCCCCGCAGGTGCGGGTAAGAGCACGGTCGCGCGAGCGCTCGCCGGGCGCCTTGGCTTTCGCTACCTCGACACCGGAGCGATGTATCGGGCGCTCACCTGGCTTGCCCTCGAGCGGGGCATCTCGCTTGACGATGGTGGAGGGCTCGGTGCGCTTGCCGAACAGAGCGGGGTTGATTTCGATGAGGCCGGACGGGTCTTCATCGCCGGTTATGACGTGACGAGCGAGATTCGCGATGCGCGTGTCGACAAGGTCGTCTCGACGGTTGCCGCACATTCCGAGGTGCGCTCGGTGATGCGCGACCGGCAGCAGCAGCTTGCGGCGCTCGGCAACGGCGTGATCGAAGGTCGTGACATCGGCACGGTTGTGGCGCCGAGTGCCGAGGTAAAGGTCTACCTCGTCGCCGACGAATCGGTGCGCGCAAGTCGGCGGCAGGCCGAACGGCCAGGCATCGGCGCCGACGCGCTCGCGACCGACCTCAAGCTGCGCGACGAGGCTGACTCGGCGCGCATGCAGGCCGCACCCGATGCGATCGAGATCGACACGACCACCCTCACGATCGACGCGGTGCTTGACCGGATCGAGGCGCTCGTCCACGCTCGCGTAGGAACCGTATGAGTGACAAGCCAAACAAGTGGGGCGACCGTGGCTGGGGCTTCTCCCGTCACTGGATCGCGCCTCTGACGCTGTTCTTCACGCGCGGTCGTGCGTATGGCGTTGACCGAATTCCGATGGAAGGCGGCTGCGTCCTCGCCATCAACCACCTGAACTTTGCCGACGTCCCACTCGTCGGAGTTCTGTCGCCTCGAAACCTCAATTACGTCACGAAAGCGGAGCTAACCGGTCTGCCCGGCATCGGGAAGTACTTGCTGTGGCACGGCATCATTGCGGTACGCCGCGGTGAATCCGATCGTGACGCTGTGCGCCGCATGCGCGAAGCAGCCAGAGCGGGACGTGCGGTCGCGATCTTCATCGAAGGGACGCGCCAAAAGCACGGCAGGCCGGGTACTGCGCAGCCCGGTGCGGCGATGGTTGCGATGCAAGAGAACGTGCCGATCGTGCCGATCGCTGTGTACGGCACCCAGTTTTTCAAGTTTGGCAACTTCAAACCATGCTCGTACGCTGTTGGTGAGCCCTTCATGCTCGAGGGGTATGCCCCGGGTGGGAAGGGCTACAAAGAAGCGAGCAAGGAGATCGAGCGCAGGATCAACATCCTCTTTGACTGGCTTGCTGAGGTTCACGCCCAAGGCCGCCCGAAAGGTCTGGTGCCGCCGCTATGAGCGACGAACCCGCAACACCCATCGTTGAACCACCCGACATGCTCCTTGGCACTGTCGCGATCGTGGGCTTCCCGAACGTCGGCAAGTCGACGCTCGTGAATCGCCTCACCTCCACGCGCGCCGCCGTCGTCCACGAGACCGAGGGCACCACGCGAGACCGGAAGGAGCTGATCTGCGAATGGGCGGGGAAGCGCTTCCTGCTGATCGACACGGGTGGTGTTGACCTCACCGGTGAGGATCAGCTGACCCGTTCAATCGCCGATCAGGCCAAGTCAGCGATTGGCGAGGCCGATCTTGTGCTGTTCCTCGTCGACGCCCGTGCGGGCATCACCCCGGGCGACGAAGACCTCGCTGCGATTCTCCGTGCCTCGAAAAAGCACACGATTGTGATCGCCAACAAGATTGACGATCCGTCGCAGGAGCATCTGATGGCGACGTTCCATCGGTTCGGGCTCGGCGATCCATTCCCACTCTCGGGTCTGCATGGCCACGGGAGCGGTGACTTGCTCGACCTGGTTGTCGAGACGCTCGAGGACGAGGCGCATGGTCGCCCAGCGCCTGATGACGCGGCGATCAGGGTTGCGATTCTTGGCCGACCGAACGTCGGCAAGTCGTCGCTCTTCAACGCATTGATCGGCGAGGAGCGGACGATCGTCTCGGATGTTCCAGGCACAACCCGCGACTCGATCGACACGATCATCGAGCGCGACGGCCGCACCTTCATCCTCGTCGACACCGCCGGTCTGCGGCGCAAGCGTAAGCAGCGTCAGGGCATCGACTACTACTCAGAGCTCCGGGCGCTCGATGCGGCAGATCGCGCCGACATCGCCCTGATCCTGATCGACTCCGAGCAGGGCATCACCGAAGGCGACCTGCAGGCCGCCGACATCGCGCGGAAAGCGCAGTGCTCGACGCTCGTCGTCCTGTCGAAATGGGACAAGTCGACGATCACGATCGAGGAGATCCGCCCGCAGCTGCTGCGTCGGCTTCGACAGCGTCCGCCGTTCATCACGACCTCGGCGGTCACAGGGCGTGGCGTCAACCGTCTGCTCGGCAAGGTCGGTGAGCTGTTCGACAAGCACGCTGGTCGTATCCCGACGCCCGAGCTCAACCGCTTCCTCGGCGAGCTCAAAGAGAAGCGCCAGGCGCCGAGCAAGGGTCGCCGCAAGCTCAACTTGCTCTACGGCGCACAGGTGACGACGCGGCCGCCAAGGTTCCGCTTCACGGTGAACGACACCGGCCTCGTCACCCGCGACTACGGCTACTGGGTCGAGAACGAGCTGCGTGAGCGGTACGAGCTTGAAGGTGTGCCGGTCGCGATCGACTTCCGCAAGCGCCCGGGCAGCTAGGCCGAGGCCCTCGCGAACGCTATGGGCTGGTTTCGGAACGCCGAACGTGCGAAGGTGGCCGGGTGAAGAACGTCGTTGTCATCGGTGGCGGATCGTGGGGAACGGCGTTCGCGCGGCTCCTTGCCGACCGTGACTGCTCGGTGACGCTGGCGACACGGTCGGCCGACGATGTCGCCGCGATTCGCGCGACCGGTCACAACCCCCGGTACTCACCGCAGGTCGATCTCAACGGCGTGGAGGCGACGACGATCGATGCGGCGCCGATCGAGAGCGCCGACCTGATCGTGGTGGCGGTGCCGAGCCACGCGTTTGGCGAGATCGTCTCGGCGCTTCCGGGTCGCGCACCGGTGCTCTCATTGACCAAGGGCCTCGATCCGGCCTCGGGCGAACGCCTCTCGACCCTCGTGCAGGGACGCTCTGTTGCGGTTCTCTCGGGCCCGAACATGGTCGAAGAGATCGCGGCTGGCCTCCCCGGTGTGGCCGTCATCGCCAGCACCGATGAGACCCTCGCGCTCGAGCTGCAGGAGCTGATCAACTCGGTGGTCTTCCGTGTCTACGTCAACTCCGATGTCCTCGGGGTTGAACTGTGTGGCGCCGCGAAGAACGTGATCGCGCTTGCAGCAGGCGGCGTCGACGGGCTGCGTCTTGGCGACAGCGCCAAAGCGGCGATCATCACCCGCGGGCTCTACGAGATGTCTCGTCTGGGCGCAGCCGTCGGTGCCGATCCCGAGACGTTTGCGGGTCTCGCCGGCATGGGTGACCTTGTCGTCACGTGTTGGCACGCGACCGGCCGCAATCGCCGGGCAGGCGAGCTGATCGCCCGCTGCCGAACACCCGATGAGGCGCGCGCTGAGATCGGCCAGGTCGTCGAAGGGCTGACGACGGCCCCGGTGCTCCGCGAGCTTTCGCGCCGTGTGGGGGTCGAGCTCCCGATCACCGAAGGCGTCTGCGCCGTGCTTGACGGCCGCCCACTCAGCGAGCTCGCGGGTTGCCTGATGGGGAGGCGCCCCACCGACGAGCGGTCTTCGGGTAGTCGCGTCCCCGCCGCCCGGTAGGGTTCCGGCCATGACAGCGCGCACATTCTCCTTCACGTCGGAGTCGGTAACCGAGGGCCATCCCGACAAGATCGCCGACCAGATCTCAGATTCCGTCCTCGATGCGATTCTGACGGACGACCCTACGGGCCGCGTCGCATGCGAGACCCTCGTCACGACCGGCCTCGTTGTGGTCGCGGGCGAGATCACGACCTCGACGTACGTCGACATTCCGAAGCTCGTGCGCGACCGGATCAAGCAGATCGGGTACACGCGCGCCAAGTACGGCTTCGATGCAGAGACCTGCGGCGTGATGGTGGCGCTCGACGGCCAGTCGCCTGACATCGCGCAGGGCGTCGACACAGCGTTTGAAGTGCAGCACGACCCGAACGACGGCGACCCGCTCGACCGCGTTGGCGCTGGCGACCAGGGATTGATGTTCGG
>CAIWTI010000108.1 GCA_903915545.1 uncultured Actinomycetes bacterium
AGCAGCCCGGCCAGCGAGTCGCGATGGTGGAAGATCTTCGTGATGAACGCCGGGCCGAGCGTGATCGCCGGATCGGTCGCGAGGTTGATCGCAGCGATCACGTAGAGCAGGAAGAGCAACCGCTTGTCGCGCGCAACGAGCTTGACCGCCTCAAGCAGGCGCGGCCGCTCCTTCGGCTTCGGCGTGACACGTAGCGGCTGCACGAGCAGCAGGCCGGCGATCAGGGCCAGGTACGAGACGGAGTTCATGCCAAATGCCCACGTCGGCCCGAGGGTATTGATGATGACCGCCGCGAGAATCGGGCCAATCGCGCGCCCGATGTTGAACGTCACCGAGTTCAGCGCGAGCGCAGTCGCCAGGAACTGCTCTTCGACGAGCGACGGGACGAACGACATCATCGTCGGGTTCGAGAAGGCATTCGAACAGCCAAGGACAAGCGCAAGGACGATCAGCACCGTCGGGGTTGCATGGCCTGTTCCGGTGAGCACCGTGAGCAGAGCGGTGATCGCAAACGCAAACGCCTGCGACCCCATCAAGACACGCCGCCGGTCAAATCGATCCGCAACTCCACCAGCGATCGGTGCGAAGACAAAGACGGCCGCGTACTGCGAGAAGCCAATCACGCCGAGCAGGAACGTCGAGTGGGTCAGGCGGTAGATGAGGATCGCCTGTGCGAGCGTCTGGAACCACGTCCCGGTGCTCGAGAGCATGTTCCCGACGAGGTAGGGGAACACGTTTCGGTTACGTAGAACGCGCAGGGTCTGTCCGATCGACCCCGTTCCCCCACCCCCCGCCACGAGCGCTAGAGCTTTCCGGCGAGCCAGGCGTGCGCGCGATCGACCTCAGCGCCCGCAGCGGGATTTGATCCCGCGAACTTCACGAAGCTGTGATCGAGGCCTGCGGGGATCGACGCCGTCATGTCCACGCCAGCGTCAGCAAGGGCGCGAACCATCGCCAGGGTGTGGCCAAGCATCGAATCCTCCGAGCCGCACGAGAGGAAGACCGGTGGGTACGCAGCGAGCTTCTCCGAGAAGACGGCGCTCACGAGTGGATGGCGAAGCTTGGTCGTGAAGTGCGGCCCCAGGTAGGCGCGCGTCCAGAGCTCAGCTGGCCCAACGTTTGAACCCGGCGACAGCAGCAGCTCCGGGAAGCTGAACATGCCGTACCAGAGGATCGCCGCCTTGATCGGAACGGGCACGCCAGCGAGGTCGCCCTCGTCAAGCGGCCCACCCTCGCCAGCCAGAGCGAGGATCACGGCTGACGAGAGCCCGGCCCCAGCCGAGCCACCCTCAACGACAACGCGCGTCGGATCACCCTTGAACTCCGCGGCGTGCGTGACGAGCCACCGGATCGCGTAGAGGCAGTCCTCGACGGCGCGCGGAAACGGGTTCTCGGGCGAGAGGCTGTATTCTGGATTGACAACGACATACCCGCGCTCGGCGAACTTCATGCCGATCTTGCGGTCGTTCATGACGCTGCCCGTGCAGTACCCGCCGCCATGGCTGTGCATGAAGAGCGGGAACGGGCCCGGGCCGGCCGGTACGTACACATCGGCCGTGAGGGTCGTCTCGCCGCGCTCCCACAACGTGAGGCCCTCGTGCACCTCGACGTTCTCGGGCAGATCGGTGAGGTCGGCAAGCGAAAGCCAAAACGGCCGCGAGTCGATGAGGTCTTGGAGCTTCTCGCGCTTCGGCGGAGCGACGTCGCGCCCCGCGAGCTCGGAGATCCAGTTGGCGTTGTCCTTGTGTGTCATCCGAATACCTGCCTCGATCGTAAACGAGCGCGGCCGGTCGTACGATCTCGCCATGGCCGAACAGCTCTCGCCCGCTGATCGCAGCACCCTCGCCGTTCTGCTCGACGGGATCATTCCGGCCGACGAGCACGGCCCCGCCGCAGTCGAACTTGGTGTGCTCGCCTTCCTTGAGCGCGGCTTGGCAGAGGACACCCCAGGGGACATCACGCTCCTGCGCGAGCTTGCGACCGCCGCGCAAGATGCGGTTGGCGCCGACCACGCGGTCGAGGAACTCGGCACGACCGACGTCGCGGTGCTCCTCGCAACCCTCGACCGTGAGCACCCAACGGCGTTCGAGCTGCTCCGTCGGCGGGCGATCGAAGGGTTCTTCGCCGACCCAACCTACGGCGGCAACCTCGACGAGGCGAGCTGGCGACTGATCGGCTACCCCGGCCCCAAGGGGACGTTCACCGCAGCCGACCAAGAGTTCGCATGACCGCGCACGCACGGCGTCTCGATCCTGTCGACGTTGCGATCGTCGGTCTCGGCGCCGCTGGGGGAATTGCTGCGCTCGTGCTGACCCAGGCAGGTCTGCGTGTCGAAGGCATCGAGGCTGGCCCACACCTCGGACGCGACGAGGCGCGCTTCGACGAACTCGCAAACGACTATCGCAACCGCCTCGGCGCAGCGAAGGCAAATCACGAAGTTCCCACCTGGCGGCCTGACAGCTCAACCGAGGCAACCACAAGCTACGACGGTCGCATCGTGAGCTTGATGGGGAACGGCGTTGGTGGTGGCACTGTCCATTACGCGGGACAACACTTTCGGCTTGCGCCCTGGCATTTCCGGCTACGCAGCGCAGTGGAGAAGCGCTACGGAGGGTCAGCGCTTCCGGCCGATTGCACCGCCACCGACTGGCCCGTCTCCTACGACGATCTCGAGCCGTACTACGCGCTCGTCGAGGAGGAACTCGGGGTTTCGGGCATCGGTGGTGTCAATCCATTCGAGGGCGATCGCTCGACGTCGTACCCACTTGAGCCTCTTCGACGAACGGGCTGGACCGAGTTGATGGCTGCGGCGGCGCGCCGCTCCGGACTCCACCCGTTCGCCGGGCCTGCCGCGATCCGTTCTGCTCCCCACCGAGGCCTCGCGGCGTGCACCTACTGCGGCTTCTGCAACTGGAACGGCTGCCATGTCGGGGCGAAAGGCTCAACGCACGTCACGGTGATCCCCCGCGCTGAGCTGACCGGAAACCTGACGCTCACCACCAAGGCCCGCGTGGTGGCGATCGAAACAGACGCTGCCGGCGAGGCAGCAGGTGTGACGTACGTGAAGGATGGAGAGACGCTGTTCCGCCCTGCGCGTGCTGTCTTCCTATCAGCGCACACCTTCGAGAACACGCGACTGCTGCTGCTTTCGCGGTCCACTGCGTTCCCGCGAGGCCTCGGAAACACCACGGGGCAAGTGGGTCGCAACGCGATGAGCCAAGTGTTCGTTGGCGTCGACGGCGTCTTCCCCGGCATGTCGTTGAACCGCTTTGGTGGCACCTACCCGCAGGCCACCTCACTCGATGATTGGAACGCAGACAACTTCGACCACACGGGGCTCGGTTTCGTTGGTGGCGGCTGCATCAGCGCGATCCATGAGGCGAAGCCGATTCAGACCGCACTCTCAACCCCGCCGTCGGTGCCGCGCTACGGCCATGCATGGAAGCGCTGGCTCGCCACCAACGGAAACTCGGTTGGCCGCCTGATGGCGATCTCGGAGAGCCTGCCGTACGACGACTCGTTCCTCGATCTTGATCCGACCGTGAAAGACCCAACCGGGATGCCGGTGATTCGGATGACCTACCGGCTGCACGATCAGGAGCTCCGCCGCTTCGACTTCTTGCACGCACGCATGAGCGAGCTTCTCGTCGAAGCTGGGGCAGCGGAGACATGGACTTCCTTCCGACGCCTTCCCGCCGCGCCGTTCCAAAGCGTGTTCGGTGCAACGCGCATGGGGCTCGATCCAGAGGCAAGCGTCGTCGATGCGACGTGCATCGCGCACGACGTTCCGAACCTCGCGATTGTGGGCGCCTCGAGCTTTCCAACCTCTGGCGGCTACCAGCCCACCGCGACCATCCAAGCCCTCGCGTGGAGGGCCGCCCTCCGTCTCATCGAGACGCTTCGCTGATGCATTTCGAAAACCGCGCTAGAGTCGATGCCCGATGCAGACGTCGCAGCGAGAGTCCCTTTGAGCGCCCAGGCCGCTGAAACCGGCCGCCAGGTTGGCGTCTCGATCAACGGTGTCACGAAGGTCTACGAGACTCGGGGCGAGCCGATCACTGCGCTCGACGAATGCTCGCTTGACCTGAAGCCGGGCGAGTTCGTCTCGGTCGTCGGGCCTTCGGGCTGTGGCAAGAGCACGCTGATGCTGATGCTCGCCGGCCTGATTCCGTCGAGCTCCGGCGAGATCACGATCGGCGACACACCCGTGCAAGGCCCCTACACCGACCTCGGCATCGTGTTCCAGGAGCCTGTGCTGCTCGACTGGCGCAAGGTGCTCGGCAACATCCTGCTGCAGGTCGAACTCCGCAAGGGCATGAAGGGCAAGGACTACGAGGCACGCGCACGGGAACTGCTCCAGCTCGTTGGCCTCGAAGGGTTCGAAGATCGCTACCCCTTCGAGCTCTCGGGCGGCATGCGCCAGCGCGTTTCGATCTGCCGTGCGCTGCTGCACGATCCGCCGCTGCTGCTGATGGACGAGCCGTTCGGCGCGCTCGACGCGTTGACACGCGACCAGCTGAACCTCGATCTGCAAAGCATCTGGCTCCAGTCCCGCAAGACCGTGATGTTTGTCACGCACTCAATCTCCGAGGCGATCTTCCTCGGCGACAAGGTCGCGGTCTTCTCGCCGCGGCCTGGCAAGGTCGTCGAAGTGCTCGACATCGATCTGCCCCGCCCGCGTCATCTTTCGATTCGCGAGACGCCGGAGTTCGGCAAGTACGCGAGCGAGATCCGCCGCGTGTTCTCGTCGCTCGGCATCCTCCGCGATGAAGACACCGTCCCACCCGCACCCGCCGCATGAGCCACACCGAAATCGAAATCAGCCCTCGGGCCGAGGAGCTACACGCACGCGCGATCGTGATCAACGCGCTCTGCAGCTCGAACTCGACCCCAAAGAAGGCCGATGCCGACTTCGGACTGCCCGAGATCATGAGCGATGGCGGGGTGACCGCCGTCAACCTGACGATCTCGGTCAAGGACGACTTCAAGACAACGATCCAGACGTTCACGCATCTCCTGAACGCCATTGATCGTCGCAGCGACGCGATCCGGCTGGCGCTGACCGCCGCGGACATCCGCAACGGGAAGGCTGATGGTGTTCCGACGATCGTCGCCGGGTTCCAGAACTCCGACCCGTTCGACGGCAACCTCGCCTACGTCAGCCTCTTTCACCGGCTCGGCCTGCGGATCTCGCAGCTCACCTACCAGCGGCGCAACCTCGCAGCCGACGGCACGGGCGAAGAAGCAGACGCCGGCCTGTCCGTGTTCGGACGCAGCCTCGTTCAGGAGCTCAACAAGCATCGGATCCTGATCGACCTCTCGCATACGGGTGAGCGCAGCTCGCTCGAGACGATCGAACTATCGAGCGCGCCGGTCGCGGTTACGCACGCGTGCCTCCAGAGCTTCAACCCTGTTCGCCGCAACAAGACCGACGAAACGATCAAGGCGATGGCCGCCCGCGGTGGCGTGTTCGGCATGAACGCGATCGCCCGTCTGATCTCGCCGAATGGCAATGCTGAAGGCGCGACCGTCGAGCAGTTCGTCGACCAGATCGACTACCTCGCCGACATGGTCGGGATCGACCACATCGGCCTCGGGCTCGACATCAACGAGGGCCTGACGCCCGAAGGCTTCGCCGAGCGACGGAAGGGCTTTCTCACCGAATTTCCGGAGTTGCGAATGGGCGGCGACTTCCCGTTCGAGCACTACTACGCGTTCGGCCTTACGAGCATGCGCAACATGAACGCGATCACCGAGACGCTCGTGCGCCGCGGCTATAGCGACGAGGACGTCTTGAAGGTGCTTGGCGGCAACTTCCTCCGCCTCTTCGAAGAGGTCTGGGGCGCCTAACCCGCCGCCCGTGGGGCGTATGCTCCGCGCAGTGAACGCGACGCCCGAACCGAACGACGCTCCTCCCGCCCTCGCCGGGGTTGTTCCGCTCCGCGCGATCCAGCGCACGCAGCGCAGCGAACAGGTACGCCGCCAGATCGAAGAGGCGATCAAGGTGGGTGGCTTCCAGCCAGGCGACAAGCTCCCGTCGGAGCGCGAACTCGTCGAGACGTTCGGTGTCAGCCGTGTGAGCGTGCGTGAGGCGATCCGCTCGCTTGAGGCGCTCGGACTCGTGCGTGTCGAGCACGGCAAAGGCGCCTACGTCAACGACCGGCGCTCGGGACTTGGCGAGCAGATGTCGCGCTGGCTTCAACTGCACCGCGACGAAGTGCTCGAACTGCATCGCGTACGTGGCGCACTCGACGAGCTCGCTGCCCAGTCGGCAGCCGAACGCCAAGACGTTGCCGCAATCGAAGCGCTCGTCGCGAGCCACGAGAAGCTCGAGGCCGCCGTCGAAGCCGATGAGCCACTTGAGGAACTCGTGCGACTCGACATCGACTTCCACGTCGCCCTGGCCGAGGCGAGCGGCAACCGCCTGCTTTACGACCTCCTCTACGACCTTCACACCTACCTCGCCGAATCCCGGCGGTTCGTCTACTCGACGAGCGCGCGACCACCCCGGTCGGTTGATGAGCACGGCGAGATCGTCCACGCCGTTATCGCGAACGACCCGCAGCGGGCACGGGCAGCCGCAAACCGGCACATCGTGTCGATTCGCGAACTCGTGATCAGCGGCCTCGCACGCCGCCGCTCGACCCCGCCGCGCGACTAAAAACGCGCTCCGACGGCGCATCACGAGCCTCCAGCAGACGACGTTATTGGCTCTGGCAGCCAAAATTGGCGACGCCTACTGGCATGTGATACACATGTCAGACCAGTTGGAACGGACACGGTCATCCCTGTCAACTTCCCATGCCGACGCAGGCACGGAGGCGGTTTCAACGCACGAGGGTCGCACCTGGCGCGGTGCTTCGGCGCGCGATCGCCAGGTCGATGCACTCCGCTCAGCCCAGTCGAAAGCCGGCAAGGTTTCGCTCGGGCTCCAGCACGGTCTTCCGTTTGGGGCGTGGAAGCGCATCGGGGAGCAGGTCGGAACGTTGCACGACAGCTCGGCCTGGTGGGTCGGTGACTGGCTGCTCTACGGGCAGCGCTCCTACCCCGATCGGTACCGGTCAGCAATGGACGCCACGGGCCTCAGCTACCAGACACTCCGTAACTACGCCTGGATCGCTGGGCGGTATCCCGTCGCGCGTCGGCGCGACGACCTCAGTTTTGGCCACCACGCAGAAGTCGCCTCACTCACCGAAGACGACCAGGACATGTGGCTGCTCCGATCAAGCCTGCAGAAGTGGTCACGGAACGACTTGCGGCGAGCGCTTCGTGCTGAACTCGGTGCAGGCACCACGGCAAGCTCGTCGCAGTCCGGCGTTGCGATCGACCTCAGCGTCGGTGAGCTCCGTCACGCGCGCTGGCGGGCCGCAGCAAGCGCCAACGGTCGACCACTCCAAGAGTGGATCACCGAGGTGCTCGACTCCGCGGCTGCGAACGCCCTGCTCGACTCGCGTACGGCCGACGACGCCGTGATCGAACTCGCGTCGTAGGCATGCCCGTTCGCTCAGGAAGGCGGCGCGGGCACAACGGTGCGCTGACTGTCGATGCGATCGCCCTCGACGCCACCGATGTAGACGATCTTGTCGGGCTCATGATCGAAGATCGCCGGCGCAACAGGCGACGAGAACACGGCCAACACGTGGAGCGTCTCGGTCTCGCTGATGTTCTTGAACCCGTGATGCGCGAACGGCGGGATGATCACCAGGTCGCCCCCTTCGAGGATCGAGTGCTCGCCGTTGATCCAGAACTCCGCGTGGCCCTCGAGCACCATGATGATCTCCTCGAGCCCATCCGGGTGCACGTGCGTCGGAGCGCCAACACCGAAGTCGTTCCACGACTCGTTGACGATCAACTTCGTCGTCCCGCCCACCGAGGCGGCAGCGTGCAGGATCCCCTTCTTGCCGGGACGCCAGCTTGCTTCGGGCTTGTCCTGCTTGCGAACGACCGTCATCGAATCCTCCATTTTGTGCCGTTGACCGTGGCTCCGTGGCGCTCGGCGCCTTGCGTACGCAGCCTGCCACAGTTTCGCGGGTCATGGGCGGTACGAGGCAGGCGATCCACTATCGCGCCGTGTCGGCAACGGCAGAAGGGTCGGGCAGGCAGTGACATACTTGGCTCTAGCAATGCAGTGACGACGGTCCGGAGTGACCACGAGGAGGCGGCAGGATGAGGTTTGGAATCGTGCAGGAGGCGTACTTCGAGAAGGGCTCGACCCTGCAGCGCCGCTACTTGGACATGGTCGACGAAGCCGTTCACGCCGAGAAGTGGGGCTTCGACTTCTACTGCACCTCGGAGCAGCACTTCGGCTACTCGGATGCGTACGAGACCTCCCGTGCGGACAAGCACCACACCCAGAAGAGCGGCGCTGTTGCGTCTCCTGAGTCGTTTCTGCCGTTTGTCGCGGCGCGCACCGAGCGGATTCGCCTCCGCCCCACTTCGGTGGTGCTGCTGCCGTTCAATCACCCGGCGCGCGTTGCTGAATGGATCGCGACGCTCGACAACCTGACGAACGGCCGGGTCGATCTTGGCACCGCGCGGTCAAACAACCTGAGCACGATCCAGGCGTTCGGCGTAAACCCTGCCGATACGAAAGAGATCTGGCGCGAGTCGCTCGAGTTCATCCTCAAGGCGTTCACCGAGGATCCGTTTACGCACGAGGGCAAGTGGTTCAGCTTCCCTGACCCGCGGACGCTGACGCCGAAGCCGATTCAGCAGCCGCACCCGCCGTTCTTCGTCTCAGCATCGAGCGTCTCAACCCATCGCGCGGCCGGAGAGCTCGGCATCGGCGCGATGACGGGTGGCGCGATCGTCGGCTGGCAGTACGTCGAAGAGGCTTCGGCCGCGTACTGCGAGGCGATCAAGACCGCGACGCCGCTTCCCGGCTCGACGATCAACCACTCGCTCGGCTTCTTCGCGACGCGCGTCAACTGCGCCCTCACGACCGACGAGGCGCGGCGCGCGATCGAAGATACGGCGCTGCTCTTCATCGACATCAACATCGGGCCGGGCGGGCGCTACGAGCAGCTTGCCCCGACGTCGCCTGACTACTCGTATCTCCAGAACATCAAGGAGATGCAGGAGCATCAGACCGACCTCGACTACATCATGGAAAAGACTCCGTACGTGCTGTTTGGCACGCCGGACTTCCTGATCGAGAAGTTCAAGCGGCTTGAGGCGATGGGCTACACCGAGATCCTGTTGGGGATCGAGGGCATGAGCCACGAGAACAACCTGAAGGCGATCGAGATGCTCGGCCGCCACGTGTTCCCCGCGTTCGACCGCGACTAGAGGCGGTACGCGGCAGCGGCAGGCGGTTCGCCGGTTGCGCGTGATGCGCAGCCGGGGCAGCCGCATGGGTCGATGCCCTGCTCGGCGTTCCACGCTGCGGCGTCAAACGACGCCCCGGTGACGTCAGCGGACGCGTCCCCCGCAAGGAACACCGCACACTCCGAGACTACGGTCGGACGGTGCATCGCTGCTCGGCGCTCTGCGGGCACCTCCGGCCCGAAGAACCCGGTGTCCGTGACTCCGCCTGGCTGGAGAAGATTGATGCGCACGCGGTCTCCAGCCGCTTCCTTGGCAAGAACCGCTACGAGACCTTCGATTCCCGCCTTCGATGCGACGTAGGCACCGAGACCCGGCGCCGGGTGGCGCACCGTCCCCGACGTGAACGCGACGAACGACCCACTACGCAAAGCCAGCGCTGGCAGCGCGGCCCGAGCCGAAAGAAACGTCCCTGTGAGGTTCGTTGCGATCACCGCATCCCAGTCCTCAGGATCGAGCCGAGCGATGTAGCGATCCTCGCGCACCGGCGAGCGCCGAACATCAATCCCTGCCGCTGCGACGAAAACGTCGAGACCTCCAAACGCTTCAACGGCACCGCCAACGAGCGCTTCGAGCGCAGCCTGGTTCCGCACGTCAACGGTGCTCGCGCGCGCCATGCCACCCGCCGCTTCGATCTCAGCGACGACACTCGCGTCCTCCCCGGCGACCCGAGAGGCGACAATCACCGCGGCTCCTTCGGCCGCGTAGGCAACGGCGATCGCACGACCGAGGCCGCTGCCCCCACCCGTCACGATCGCGACCTTGCCGCTGAGACGGCCCGGCATCGCGCTAGGGCCGGTGGGCGATCGCTTCGAAGGCCACGCGAGCGCCGTACGGAATCGCGGAAACCTCGACGAACGTCCGGGCCGGGCGCGGCTCGGCGAACCGCTCCGAGTACTGGCGGTTGACCTCATCACGCAGCGTGATGTCTGTGACGAAGAAGCTCGTCTTCACGACATGCTCAAGGCCAAGACCCAGCTTTGCGAGACGCGAGGAAACGGCCTCAAATGCCGCCTCGATGCACTCGACATCGCCGAGGATCGGGTTGTGGTCGGCGTCGATTGCCGCCGCGCCCGAGACGTAGACGATCCCGTCTTTCTCGAACGCCAATTCGTACGGATGCGCATCAGCCATCTAGGCCTCCTTCTGCGTCGGGGCGTTGAGGTAGCCGCCGCGGTAGTAGAGAAGTGGATCGGCGTCCTCGTCGTAGCCGCCGTCGAGTACCTGCCCGATCGCGATCACGTGATCACCGCGACGAAGCTCGGAGTCGAGCGAGCACACGAGCCACGCAAGCGATCCGTCGAGAACCGGCGCACCGTGTTCAAGCCGGTGCGGCGTCTCGGCGAACTTCTCGTCCTGTGGACGTTTGGTCGCGAACAGTCGCGAGGTCTCCTGCTGCGTGGCGGCGAGGATGTTCACCGCAAACCGCTCCGATTCGCGCACAGCGTGCAACGTGCGCGAGCTGAGGTCGAAGCAGACGAGGATCAGTGGCGGGTCGAGCGAGAGCGACGTGAACGCGTTGACGGTCCCGCCAGCGGGACCGTCGGCGGACTGCGCCGTAATCACGCTCACGCCGGTGCCCCAGCGGCCGAGCAGCGCGCGAAAGTCGAGCCCCTCGATCATCAGCCGCCGATCGGGACGAAGCCCGTGACGCTCAGGCCGAAGCCCTCAAGGCCAGTCAGCGTGCGGGGATGGTTGCTCAGAAGCCGGATCGTCGAAAGGCCGAGCTCGGCCAGGATCTGCGCGCCGATGCCGTACTCCGCCATCTGGCTCGCACCCGCGTCGACCTCCTCGTGGCGCGTCAACCGCACCGGCACCCGGTCGCCTGCGACGAGGTACACGACAACACCGCGCCCCTCCGCAGCGATCACATCGAGTGAGGTTTGGAGATCACGGGCGCACGTGCACGAGGTGGAGTGGAACACGTCGCCACCCATGCACTCGGCGTGGACGCGAACGAGCACGTCCTCGACCCCGTCGACCTCACCGCAGACAAGCGCGATGTGGTGCGCGCCCGTGAGCCGCTCACGGAAACCAACCGCGACGAACTCGCCGTGATCGGTCGGGAGCCGCGCCGAGGTGACTCTCTCGACGAGCTTCTCGGACAGACGCCGGAGCGCGATCACGTCGGCCACCGTCACGAGCGGATAGTCGTACCGGGCGGCGAACGCGGCGAGCTGCGGCCCGTGGGCAACGCTCCCGTCCTCGTTCATCACAAGTGACATCGCCGCCGCGGGAAGGCACCCTGCGAGGCGCGCGAGGTCGACCGCACCCTCCGTTCGGCCTGCCCTTCGCAACACCCCTTCGGGACGAGCCCGAAGCGGAAAGACGTAGCCCGACTGGACGAAGTCGTCCCGCTGGCGGGACGGGTCGATCGCAGCCTGAATCGTGCGGGCGCGATCTTCGGCTGACGCTCCGGTTCCGGCGACGTCACGCAGCGAGATTGGCGCCGTTGGTTGCCACTCCCGCTCATCAGCCGAGTACGCGGCAAGGCCAAGTGCCTGGCAGCGCTCGTCGGTGAGGCACAGCCGAACGAGCCCGTTCGCATTCGCCGCGAGCAAGTTCACGGCGGCAGGTGTCGCGAACTGGGCGGCGAGCGTCAGGTTGCCCTCGGCATCCTCGGCACCCGACTCGGCGAGGACAACAAACCCACCGTTCTGCAGCGCCTCGGCGGCGCGGCGGGCACCCTCAACGTCGGGGGAACTCACGATCCCGCAGGAATGATCGGGAGCAGGAGCGACGAGGGGTGGTTCGCGTCGTGGAAGATCGTGTGGCGCACCGTACGGCTCGAACAGACATGCCACGGGTAGTGCACCACCGAGACACCGGGCGCCGGGCGCGGGTTGCCGCGGTAGTCCATCGACATCACGCGCAGCCGAATCCGGTGGCCGCGGCGGAAGAGGTTCGCGGTCGGAGAGAGCGCGATCTCGTACTCGACGATCTCGCCAGGCGTGACCGGTTCAGCCTTGAGATGCGGGTGGTACGGCTCCCACGGCTGCGACTGCTCGCGGTCGACCTCGCGGTGGCTTGCCTTGAGGTAGCCCCGGGTCAGCTCGCGTGCGTTCCCAGCCGGGTCGACGTCTTCAAGCGCGACGATCCAGTTCGTGTCGTCCTCGTCGATCGCGGCGAAGAGTCGCAACGAGATCGGGCCGATTACCTCAGTGTCCTGAGGCAACGGAAGCGTGGCGTAGTCGACGCTCTCGATCTTCAAGGTCTGTGACAGCGGCTGCTGCAGGAACTCGTCGCTCGACTCGGCGAGTGACTCTGACTCCTTCGTCAAGCCGCCCCACGGACGAAGGTGGAAGGTCGTCCACTCGGTGCGGGCAAGCGGCCACTCCTGCTCTTGGCGCCACGTGTTTGACCCCATCACGAAGAGACGCAGCGGCGGCTCGTCCATGACGCCCGTGTCGATGCCCTTCAGCCAGTAGTCGTACCAACGCACCGCCTCCTCGTCGTAGCTCCGGGCGAGCGGCCTCTCTTCGTCGACCGGTCGGTCGATCTCGAGCTTTGCCGGAGCCTTGATACCCGCGAGGTGACGGAAGGTTCCCGTGAGGTGCATATGGGCGTAGGCCCACCACGCGGACCGTGTGTAGAACGGAATCTGAATGTCGTCGTACCGCGTGTACGCCGAGCGCTCCCAGTAGAACGGCCCGTCAAACGGATGCAGCAAGACATCGAAGAACGACGGATTGACGTTCGGGTTGTCGACGAGGTGCCAGAGGTGCGTGTACATCCGCATGTCCGGATCGGCCTTCAGCTCCTCCATCCGCTGGACGAGCTCTTCGGGCGTGCACTCCTCGGGCGTGACGGAGATCGGGTTGCCGTTCGTCGACCGGGTGTAGAGGTCGAAGAAGAACGTCTGGATCGTGCCGCCGTGGTGGGTCGCTTCGCGATAGAAATCGGCGACGGCGTTCCACGGCATGATCGCCTTGAGCGCAGGCGGCTTCTCGGCGGCGACGTGCAGCTGGATCGTCCCGAAGTACGAGATCCCGACCATGCCGACGTTGCCGTCACACCATGGCTGGGCCGCGATCCACTCGATCAGGTCGTAGCCGTCCTCGCCTTCCTGCTTCGACATCCAGCCGCGGTACTCGCCTTCGGACTTGTTGACGCCGCGGCAGTCGGCGATCACATGCACGTAGCCGTTTGCCGTCAGGAAGCGCGGATCGCCCGCTTCGACACCACCGTCCCAGATCGGACTTCCGGGCGGCTGCGGCAGCGTTTGGATCGACTGCTTTCCTTTGCCGTAGGGCGAAATCGCCACCAACACGGGAAACGGGCCGTCACCTGCGGGCCGATAGATGTCGGCGGCAATTCGGACTCCGTCGCGCATCGGGACGAGAAGGTCCTGCTCAACAATCATCTCGGCCACCGGAGCCACTTTAACAGTGCTCGCTTTCACCGTTTGCCGGGCACGCCCATAATCGAGTCGTGGAGCCGAAACGTGTCGCGATCATCGGAACAGGCGCTATCGGCGTGGCGGTCGCCGAAGCGCTGCTCGCTGGCGAGCTTCCGGGGCTTTCGCTCCTTGGCGTCCTGACTGAGAGCCCGACCGACGAACTCCTCGACGTCCGTCTCTCAGGACCGGCCGACCTGGATGCCGCCGACATCGTTGTCGAGGCCGCAAGCCACGGAGCAGTACAGGCGCTCGTTCGTCCACTGCTCGCAGCGGGCAAGGTTGTCGTGCTCGTCTCGACGGGAGCGCTCGCCGATCCGGCGTTGCGCGACGAACTCTTCGCAGCTGCTACTTCCGGCGGCGGCCGCATCGTGGTTCCGAGCGGCGCTGTCGGAGCGCTTGATCTCGTCGTCGCAGCTGCGGGTGCGGGTCTCGACGAGGTCGTCGTCGAACAACGCAAGCCCCCCGCATCACTCCTGTCAGCCGACGAAGCCGCGGCGCTCGCGGAGCCGACCGTCGTGTTCGACGGGACAGTGGCGGAGGTCGTGACGCGCTACCCCAAGACGACAAACGTCGCAGCGTCGGTTGCGCTCGCGGGGATTGGCTTCGACAGGACACGCGCCCTTGTCGTCGCCGATCCGACCCTGCGCGCCAACCAGGTTCGTCTCACGCTCCGCGGAGACTTCGGCGAAGCAGAGCTCACGCTCGCAAACGTCCCGAGCGCGAACCCGAAAACGTCGGCGATCGTGGCACACAGCGTGATCGCGACGCTTGCGCGGCTCGGCTCCCCGCTCGTCATCCCCGGCTAGAGGCCCCCAACAACCAGAACGGCCGCCGCACCCGAAAGGTGCGACGGCCGTCTGAATCACAACCAGCAGTTAGCGCAGGCTCACGTGCAGTACGTGTTCGCCTTCGCAGCCTTGTGGACGCACGGGGGGATGAACTTGTTCGTGTAGAGGTTGTCCAAGCCACCCGGAATCGTCTTGTAGACATCTCCGCCGTACTTGTAGAGCAGCGCTGCCGTGGCACCCCAGTCCTTCGGGGACATCCAACCGAGCGGATGACCGGCGTTGTTCTTGGTCGTGATCACGTTCTTCACGCCCTTGATCCGGTCGACGTACTGCACAGCGCTGATGTTCGGGAAGGTCTTCTGCAGGATCCCGATCGCCTGGTTCGGGTTGTCGAGCATGAACTTCCAACCCTTGAGCGTGGCCGTGATGAACGCCTGCACGACCTTCGGGTTCGCATCGATGTAGGACTTCTTGGCAACGATGCCGTGCGAGATCGTGTCGAGACCCTTGTCGGCGAACGGGAACACGTTCACCGGCACATTCGCGAGCTGAATCTGCGTCAGCTCACCGTCGACGAGACCGATGATGCCGTCGACATTCCCCGCCAGGAACTGGCTGACGAAGATGAAGTTCGACATCGGAACAAGCGTGACCTGGCTCGTGTCGATGCCAGCGGCCTTCGCGTACAGCGGCCAGATGTTGTAGAAGAACGTCCCCGGCGGCGTGATCGCGAGCTTGTGGCCCGCGAGGCCCGTCGGTGACGTGATGCCAGAGGTCTTGCGAACGATGATTGCCGCGCCGTTCTTCGCACGCATGTTGGCGATCATCTGCAGGCCGGCACCCTGGGCGTTCGCGGCGATCATCGACGTCGCGTCGACGAAGCCGAACGTGTCGTTGCCCGCAGCGACAGACTGCGCAGTCGGGGCAGAGCCCGTGCCTTCGGCGATCGACACATCCAGGCCCGCGTCCTTGTACCAGCCCTTGTCGAGAGCGACATAGAAGCCGGAGTGATGGCCGCGGATCAGGAAGTCGAGCCGGAGGCTGACCTTGGTGAGATCACGATGCTGCGCCGACGCGCTCGAGGTGACGCCGACAGCGATTGCGGCGACCAGGAACGTGGCGGCAAGGATCCGGAGGGACAGGCGACGCCTGGGCCTCCGGGAGTCGTTATTCGAGTACGTCATGTGGCTCCCTTCGGATTCCGCCTTGCCCGGGACGGCGGGGCTCGCTCCGAGACTGCGGTGGACAGACCAGAAGAGTGGAGGATAGGTCCGGCCCCCCAAAAGTGTCAATGCGGTGTACGGCAACCGCACTGTTTCCACCGCGATCCGCCAGAATGAATCGACGATGATCGCCGCGCCTAATCGCCGCCCAAGTCGCCTTCCGGCCCTCCGCGAGAAGCTCCTCGACGTGAGCTACCCGGCGGTCGCCGTCGCAGTGCTCCTCGCTGGCTGGGAGCTGTGGGTTCGACTCACCCACCAGCCGCGCTACATCATGGTGCCGTTCAGCGACGTGATCACCGCGTGCTGGGACGGTCGCGGTCAGCTCCTGCACCACACCTGGGTGACGACGCTCGAGTCGATCTACGGCTTCGCGCTTGCAGCTGCAATCGGCATCCCTCTCGCATTCGCGATCGTCAGCCTCCGCCCCGTACAAAAAGGGATCTTTCCGCTGGTCGTCGTCTACCACGTGATTCCGACGATCGCGATCGCGCCCCTGCTCTCGACCTGGTTTGGCTTCGGCCTCACACCGAAGCTCCTGATCGTCGCGAACTTCGCCTTCTTCCCGATCATGCTCAACACGATCATCGGTCTGCGCTCAACCCAGCCGCTGCAGGTGCAGCTCTTCCGTGTGACCGGCGCGAACACCTGGCAGACGTTCTGGAAGCTACGCATGCCAAACGCCCTCCCTCAGATCTTCGTTGGGCTGAAGATCGCCTCGACGCTCGCTGTCATCGGTGCTGTCGTTGCCGAATACGTCAGCGCAAGCGCAGGGCTCGGCTACTACGTTCTGCTCGCGAACGGCAACCTCGACACGAAGTCGCTCATGACTGGTGTCGTCTACCTCTCGATCCTCGGCTCGCTGTTCTTCGGCGCCATGCAGATCATCGAGCGCGTCGCAACGCCCTGGCACCTCTCTCAACGCTCGCCGATCGGACGCTGACATGAGCTTTTGGACAGCTCCCCGCTCCGGCTCGCGTCTGCGCATGCTCTCGATCGGCCGCGCCTCGAACGTCCTCTACCCCGTGTTCTTCTTCGTGCTCTTCATGAGCATCTGGGAGATCTGGGTGCGAGCAGCTCACGTCTCGAAGGTGATCCTGCCCCCACCATCCGCGATCGCGAAGCAGCTCGGCATCTTCGATCAGCTGTGGCCCGACCTGTGGGTCACCCTGCAGCGCATCATCGAAGGGTTCCTGCTCGCCGCCGTCGTCGGCTTCGTCCTGGCAATCGGGATCGTCACGTTCCGTCCATTCGCCCGTTCGGTCTTCCCTGTGCTGATCGCGACACAGGTGATTCCAAAGCTCGCGATCGCCCCACTCTTCCTGATCTGGTTTGGCTACGGCGGCTGGTCGACGATCCTCATCGTCTTCTTGCTCGCGTTCTTCCCGATCGTGATCAACACCGTGCTCGGCCTGCGCACGATTGAGGTCGAGAAGATGTACCTCGCTCGCTCCGTCGGAGCTGGCTGGATCGCAACGTTCCTTCGGATCCGGCTGCCGAACGCGCTCCCGAGCGTCTTCGGCGGCTTGAAGCTCGCCGCCCTGCTCGCCGTAAACGGCGCCGTCGTCGCCGAGTTCATCAGCTCAACCTCAGGGATCGGGCATGTCATCCTGGGCGCGGCCGGCGACAACGACATCGTTCGCCTCTTCGTCGCCGTCGGCTACCTCTCACTCGGCGGACTGCTGATCTTCCTCGTCATGGAGATCGCCGAGCGTTACTCGATCCCCTGGCATGTCTCGCGGCGCGACTACGTCTCGGTCGCCCCGCCCGCCAACTCCCGCGCTCTTTAGGAAGCCGGACACGGAAGCGTTGAAACAACCTGGCTTAGGACGATCGTGGTCGGGCGAAGGCGACGAGCGCTCCCACCCCTGAGGCGGCGGCGGCGACAAGCAACGCTGGTCTGAGGCCGCTCCCGAAGCCTGTGAGCGTCGCGTGGGAGGCGCCGCGTAGGAGCAGCGCACGCTGACCGGCTCGATCGAGGTGCGAGGCGGCGACTGCGCCGAGAATCGCAAGCGAGAGGAACTGCCCGGTGTTACGCGCCGCGGCGAGGATCGCTCCTGCTGTGGCAAAGCGATCGGCAGGTAGCGCGCCGAGAGCAGCGGCCTCGTTCGGGGTGCTGAAGGCGCTCATGCCCGCGCCGAGGAGACCAAGGCAGACGGCGATCACCACCAGCGAGCCGGACTCGGCAAAGAACGCAAGCCCGACGAGCGCCAGGGCTGCTGCAGCCAGCCCTCCCGGAACGAGCACCCGCGACCCCGCTCGGTCAAACGACCGTCCAAAGATCGGCGTCAACCCCGCCATCGCGATCGGCTGGACGACGAGCACGAGACCCGTGGTCACCGCACTGCGTCCGCGAACAAGTTGCAGATCGAGCGAGACAAGCAGCGGCACCGCGTAGTGCGCCAGCGCGTAGAGCAGCGTCGTGAGCGCCGCGTTCCCGAAGAGGCTTCGGGGCTGAAGCAACCGCAGCTCCAGGACTGGATCGACGGTGCGTCGCTCGGTCGTCAGGAACGCAGCAAGCGCAAGCACCGAGATCAGCGCAAGGGCGAGCGTCGCGTTCGACCCGTATCCCCAGAGCGGCGCATAGGTGAGCGCGACCATCGCGGGCCCGAGCGCGCCCGCAAGGAGGAGCGAACCACGGACATCAAGACCGCGACCAGGCTCGCGCGGGTCCGCCGGCCAGCGCAGCAGCGGAAGCGCGACCGCGAGCACCCCGGCAATGAGTGCCGTTGCCGCGAAGACCGACCGCCACCCGAATGCTGCGGTCAGCAGCCCGCCGATGACCGGCCCAAGGGACACGCCGATGTACACCGCTACGACGTTCATCCCGACAGCCCGCCCACGCTCGGCA
>CAIWTI010000109.1 GCA_903915545.1 uncultured Actinomycetes bacterium
AAGCCGAGCACGGCGAGCGTCTTGTCGGCGACCTCGACACCGCCCCACTTCGAGCGCTCCCAGCGGCCTTCGACAAGTGCGGCGTGCGCTTGCGGGATGTTGCGCGCGAGCGCAAGCAACAGTCCGACCGTGTGCTCGGCGGCCGAGACGATGTTCGACTCGGGCGCGTTGGCGACGACGATGCCGTGCTTCGTCGCAGCCGGGACATCGACGTTGTCGACACCCACACCGGCGCGGCCGATCACTTTCAGGCGCGTTCCCGCTTCGATCAGGTCGGCCGTCATCTTCGTTGCAGAGCGGATGACGATCGCCTCGTAGTTGCCGATGATGCTTGCGAGGTCTGACTCTTGGTCGACGTCAACATCGAACTTCGACCGGAGCAGGTCGACGCCAGCTTCGGCGATCTCTTCGCGGACGAGAACTCTCGGACGGTCGGCCATATCCTTCTACCCTACGCAAACACGCAAGATGGCGTCGCGGTTCGTGCCACCCAAACTGCCATTGCTATCCTTTATGAAGCGGCGATTCTATGTTTTTTGCAGCGATATTGCTGTAGAAAGTGAAGCGGCGGTCGATGGCTTGAACGCTAAAGACTTTACTTTGTGTAGCTCCCTGGCTATCGTGCTCCTCGGTGGATCGGAGGGCATCCGAGAAATCGGATGGTTCTCACGAATTGGGGTCCGGCGGCGACGGAGCGACATCGCTTCGTCGCCGCCGTTCAACTCACCACCACACAACCACTTTCACCTCACATGAGCACACAATCCGCACCTAAGCCGCCGCCCGACTGGGACCTCGTTCTCAAGCGGAATCCGGTCGAGCGCCTGAAGCGCGAAAAGGCGCCCCTGCTCATTCGCGACGAGCTCCCAGCACTGATCGCTGCCGGGTACGAGAGCGTTGCCGAGGAAGATGTTGTGCGCCTGCAGTGGTGGGGTCTCTACCACGACAAGCCGAAGATCGGGACATTCATGCTGCGCGTGAAGATCCCTGCGGGTCAGTTGACCCCGGCGGAGCTGCGCACGATCGGCGAGGTGTCGAACAAGTACGGCAAGGGTGACGGCGAGCTTTCGACGCGCCAGTGCATCCAGCTGCACTACCTCCACCTCTCCGAGCTTCCGAACGTCTTCACCGACCTTGAGGTCTCTGGCATCACGACCGCTGGCGGCTGTGGCGACACGGTGCGCAACATCACCGGCTGCCCGGTGCAGGGCCTTGCGGCCGACGAGCTGTTTGACGCAACGCCGATCGTGCAGTCGGCCTCCGACACCTTCTACGGCAATCCGGATTACGCGAACCTGCCGCGCAAGCACAAGTATTCGATCTCGGCCTGTGCCGACCGGTGCAATGCACCCGAGATCAACTGCATCTCCCTGATCGGCACCGTCCACGAAGGACGTGAGGGCTTCGCCGTGCATGTCGGTGGCGGCCTCTCGTCGGTTCCGCGCATCGCGCGCGACATGGGCGTCTTCATTCCGAAGGAAGAGTCGAACGAGATCCTCGGCACGATCACGACGGTCTGGGCCGAAGACCTCAAGTACCGCGTCTCGCGCGTGAAAGCCCGCCTCAAGTTCATGGTCGACGACATTGGCGCCGAGGGCATCCGCGAGCGCGTCGAGGCGAAGCTCGGCCGCACGCTTGAGAACTACACCTTGCCGGCCATCACGGTTGAACCGGGCCACCACCTTGGTGTGCACCCGCAGAAGCAGGAGGGCCTCTCCTACATCGGCGTTCCGGTGCACCTTGGCCTGATTTCCGGCGACCAGATGATCGCCGTCGCCGCGCTCGCCGAGCGCCTGGGCGGCGAGATCCGGCTGACCCGCCAGCAGAACTTCATCGTCACGAACGTGCCGAATGGCGAAATCGACTCGGCGATCGCAGAGCTTGAGGAGATCGGCTTCAGCCTCGACCTCAACCCGCTGCGCGGCAACTCGATTGCCTGCACGGGCGAGCCGCACTGCAACTTCTCGGTTGCCGAGACGAAGACGCGCCTGGGTCGGCTAATCGAGGGCCTCGAGGCCACGTTCAGTCGCGAGGATCTCGCGGGTCTGCGTCTGCACCTCGACGGCTGCCCGCACGCCTGCGCTCAGCACTGGGTTGGCGATATCGGCTTCCAGGGCACGACCGTCCGTGACGAAGGCGGCGTGCGCAAGCAGGGCTACGACATTTTCGTGCGCGGCGGTCTCGGCCCCGACGCACAGATCGGCCGCGCGCTGTTCCGCCGCGTGCCGACCGAAGAACTCGACACGGCCGTCCAGGGCCTTGTCACGGGCTGGATCGCAGCTCGGAACCAGGGGGAGACGTTCGCCGCGTTTGCGCGCCGGACGGACGATGACGAGCTCGGCCGCCTGGCCGGACTTGAGCCGGCCAAGGCGCGACAACGGGAGGAGACAGAGGAATGAGCGTCGATCTGATCGACGAGCTCGAAGCAGGTGAGCTCTCCATTGAATTTGAAGGCGAGGAGCCGCAGGTCGTCCTTGAGTGGGCGTTCAAGACGTTTGGCTCAAAGATCGCCCTCAGCACGTCATTCCAGGCTGACAGCGTTGCGCTGATCGACATGGCGTACGAGATCGAGCCGAACGTCCGCGTGTTCTCCGTCGACACCGGCCGCCTCCCGGCCGAGACGCACGAGCTCGCCGAGCGGCTTCGTGAGCGCTACCCGTTGATGAACCTCGAGATCATCTCGCCGAACGCCGACGAGGTTGGCGCGATGGTCACCAAGCACGGCCCGAATCTCTTCCAGAAGCAGGTCGACCTCCGCCTGCTCTGCTGCAACGTTCGCAAGGTGCGTCCGCTGACGAAGCACCTGCATGGGCTTGACGCCTGGGTCACGGGCCTCCGCCGTGATCAGTGGGCGAGCCGCACGAACATCCGTAAGGTCGAGATCGATCACGACCATGGCGCGATCATCAAGCTCAACCCGCTCGCCGAGTGGACCGAAGAAGAGGTCTGGGATTACATCCGCGAGCGCGACGTTCCGTACCACTCGTTGTACGACCGTGGCTTCACCTCGATCGGCTGCGCGCCGTGCACCCGGGCGATTGCGCCGGGCGAAGCGAGCCGCGCTGGCCGCTGGTGGTGGGAGTCGAACGCTCCGAAGGAGTGCGGTATTCACTGCTCCGTCGAGAGCGGCGGCTTGGAGCACGAGCTCCACGCCCTGATCGGCGATCGCAGCGAGTAACGCCATGAGCGGCGAGACGACCACGACGACCGTGAAGGTCTCGGGTGAGGCGGCTGAGGTCGCGCGCGCCGAGGCGCTTGCGGTGCTTGCGCTGGTTAGCGATGAGAATCGCCGCTCACGATTGGCCGATCTCGTTGCTGCTGTCGACGACGGCGTGCTCGATTCGGAGCAGGCCGAGGGTCTTGGCGAGCTGCTCGAGCTCGGGCTTGCAACGGGTCGGATCCGTTCGACCTACGGCCCCGGGGGAGAGCAGGCGTCGCTCGCGCTCTTCCGTCGGCTGCCGCAGGGTCGCGATCTCTCAGAGTCGACGCGCGAGCTGACCGAGGCACTCTCGGGGCTTGAGGGTCGGACGCTCGAGAAGGTCTCGGTCACCTCAGTGGGCCCGGGTGAGTACGGCATCTCGATCTCCACCGACGGCTACGAGATCGTTCTGCGCCTTGGTCGTGCTGGCGCGCGCGTCTCGTCGATCGGAACGTAATGCCGCACACCGAGTTCTACATGGCCTGTCTCGACCTGACGGGTCGCCGGTGCATCGTCGTCGGCGGTGGACGGATCGGTCACGAGAAGGCCGAGGGCTTGCTGCACTGCGGCGCGAACGTCACGGTGATCTCGCCCGAGCTGCATCCCGACTTTGCCGATCTCAACGTCGAGTGGATTGCGCGCGACTACGAGACGGGCGACCTTGATGGCGCGTTCCTTGTGATCGCGGCCACTGACGACACCCACGTCAACACGCACGTGCACGGTGATGCCGAGAAGCGCCAGATGCTCTGCAACGTCGCCGACGTCCCCCACCTTTGCAACTTCATCCTCCCGGCGATTCACCGCCAGGGCCAGATTGCCGTTGGCGTTTCGACGGGTGGCGCCTCACCGGCGCTCGCGAAGCGGTTGCGCAACGAGATCGCCGACATCGTTCGTCCGGAACACGCGGAGCTCGCGAAGAAGCTCCACGCCATGCGCCCTGAGGTGAAGGAGAAGTTCCCCACCTACGCCGAGCGGCGCGACTACTTCGAAGCCGTCGTCGCGGAGGCGCTCGCATGACCGTTCATCTTGTTGGCGCTGGCCCGGGCGATCCCGGCCTGATCACCGTTCGTGGCCTTGAGCTGATTCGCCGCTGCGAGGCAATCGTCTACGACGACCTCGTCAGCGACGAGCTCGTCGACGAGGCACCCGCCGACGCGCTGCGTATCTCGCGTCGCGGCATGAAGCAGGCGGCAGTCAACGACCTGATCGTTGAGCTGGGCCTCCAAGGCCTCGACGTCGTGCGCCTCAAGGGCGGCGATCCGTTCGTCTTCGGGCGCGGTGGCGAAGAGGCGCTCGTCCTCGCGGCTGCCGGTATCGAGTTCGACGTCGTCGCGGGCGTGTCGGCGATGGCCTCGGTTCCCGGGTCGTTCCTGATCCCGATCACCCACCGCGGTGTCTCGGCTCAGGTGACGCTCGTCTCGGGCCAGTCGGCCTTCGGCGACGATCTGCCGCTCGAGACGCTTGCCAAGGCGCCAGGCACGCTTGTCGTCTTCATGGGCCTCGGCCGCCTCGACGCTGTCGCGGCCGGGCTGATCACGCATGGCCGAGACGCAAGCACACCTGCCGCCGTGATCTCGAACGGGACGCTCCCGAACGAGAAGATCGTTACCGGAACGCTCCGCGACATTGCCGCACGGGCCGCAACGGAGGATCTCCCCTCCCCTGCGCTCTTTGTCGTGGGCGACGTGATCGCCGTTGGCGACTACGTCGAGAGCGTGCGCGTGTCGAACCGGCCCGGCGTCGCAGCTTCGTAAGCTGCAATCGCGTCGTCACGCTTGAGCGTGCGTGCGATGTCGTCGAGGCCATGCACGAGTGTCTCTTGTGCGAACTCGTCGAAGGCGAACGTGATCGCGAGCCCGTCGGGATGCGTGATCGTCAGCGTCTCCATGTCGACCGTCAGCTCGTTGCGTTGCGCGAGCGCCGCCTTGAGCTGAGCGAGCTCGGCGTCGGGCAACGTGATCGTCGCGATACCGGTCTTGACGGAGTTCGAGCGGAAGATGTCGCTGTAGCTTGGCGCGATCACGATGCGGAAGCCGTAATCCTCAAGCGCCCACGCCGCATGTTCGCGTGAGGAGCCGCAGCCGAAGTTGCGGCCGGCGAGCAGGATCTCGGCGCCCTTGAAATCGGGCTTGTGCAGCTCGAAGTCGGGCTCCTTCATCCAGTCGTAGAAGAGGAACTGGCCGTACCCCGTGCGCTCGATGCGCTTGAGGAACTGCTTCGGGATGATCTGGTCGGTATCGATGTCGGGGCGATCGATGATCGCGACGACCGACGTCACCTGGCGCAGTTCACGCATTAGCCGAGCTCCCTCACGTCAACGAATCGGCCTGCAACCGCTGCCGCGGCGGCCATCGTCGGGCTGAGCAGATGCGTGCGTCCGCCGCTCCCCTGACGCCCTTCGAAGTTACGGTTCGACGTCGAGGCGCAGCGCTCTCCCGGCGAGAGGGTGTCGGGGTTCATGCCGAGGCACATCGAGCAGCCAGCCTCGCGCCACTCAAACCCAGCGTCGACGAACACCTTGTCGAGCCCTTCCTGCTCAGCCTGGTGCTTGACCTTGGCCGAGCCGGGAACGACCATCGCACGCACCGTGCTTGCAACGTGCTTGCCGCGAACGACCGTGGCAGCGGCGCGCAGATCTTCGATGCGGGCGTTCGTGCACGAGCCGATGAAGACACGATCGATCGTGATCTCGGTAACCGGCGTGCCGGCTTCGAGGCCCATGTACTGGAGGGCGCGCTCGGCAGCCTCCCGATCGGTGGGATCGGCGAAATCTGCGGGATCGGGAACGGTGCCGTCGACCGGAACGACCATGCCCGGGTTCGTGCCCCAGGTGACCTGCGGGGTCAGCGTCGTCACGTCGATGTCGACGATGCGATCGAACGTGGCGTCGGCATCGCTCTTAAGTGCGCTCCACCGGGCCACGGCCTGGTCCCACGCCGCACCCTTCGGCGCGCCAGGGCGACCTTCGATGTAGGCGAACGTCGTTGCGTCGGGCGCAACCATGCCCGCGCGGGCGCCAGCTTCGATCGACATGTTGCAGATCGTCATGCGGCCTTCCATCGAGAGCGTCTCGATCGCCTCGCCGGCGTACTCGATTGCGTACCCGACACCGCCGTCGACGCCGATCTTGCCGATCGCCGCGAGCACCATGTCTTTCGCCGTCACACCAAACGGGAGCGTGCCGCTGAAGCGGATCTGCATCGTCTTGGGCCGCGACTGCAGCAGCGTCTGGGTCGCCATCACGTGCTCAACCTCGGAGGTGCCGATGCCGAACGCGAGCGCTCCAAACGCACCGTGCGTTGAGGTGTGGCTGTCGCCGCACACGATCGTCATGCCCGGCTGGGTGATGCCAAGCTCGGGACCCATCACGTGAACGATTCCCTCGCGCCCGCTACCGGTCGCGTTGAGCGGAACGCCGAACTCCTCACAGTTCGCGCGCAGCGCGTCGAGCTGCGCCTTCGCGATCAGGTCGGTGATTGGGCCGCGCTCGGTCGGAACGTTGTGATCCATCGTCGCAATCGTCAGGTCGGGACGACGCACCGGACGACCAGCAAGCCGCAGGCCTTCAAACGCCTGGGGGCTCGTGACTTCGTGGACGAGGTGCAGGTCGATGTAGATCAGCGCCGGCTCGCCGGGCTTCTCGTCGACGACATGCGCCTGCCAGATCTTTTCGAAGAGTGTCGTTCCTGCCATCAGTGGTCTCCTGTTGCAGCGTAGCTACCGAAGATCCGTATCTCTCGCGTCCACTCGCGCATCTCGACAAGCGCCGTCTGGAGGCCTGCGTCTTGCGGGTGGCCATCGAGCACCATGTCGAAGCGGTAGCGGAAGGTCGAGTGCGGGATCGGCCGCGACACGAGCTGCACGAGGTTCAACCCGTGGCGTGCGAACGGCTGCAGCGCACCGACGAGCGCGCCCGGACGGTGGTCGGTGACAAACGAGATGCCGACCCGCGGACGATGCGGAACGTCAAGCAGGGTGTACGGCGCGACCGTCACGAAGCGTGTGAACGCCCCCGGACGGTCGCCGACATCCTCGGCCACCACGTGCAGGCCGTACAGCTCAGCGGCCGCCGCGCTGGCGATCGCGGCGTCGTAAGGATCGCTGGATTCGCTGACGAGCCTGGCACCGTCAGAGGTCGTCGCAGCCGGCACGCACTCAACATCGAGCGAGCGGATCAGGTCGCGGCACTGGTCAAACGCAACAGGAATCGACCGCAGCCTGCGGATCTCATTCACCGCGAGCGGCGTCTTCGCCACCAGGCAATGGATGATCGGCAGCGTGACCTCGGCGATGATCGAGAGCGGCGCGTCGTAGAGCAGATCGTGCGTCTCGGCAACCGGCCCATGCAGCGAGTTCTCGATCGGCAGCACGCCAAGCGTCATCTGTGCCGATGCGGTCTGCTCGACGACTGCGATGAAGCTCGCAAGCGGCACCAGCGTCGCGCCCGCAGGGGCAAGCAGCGCGGCAGCAGCCGCGCTGTGGCTTCCGGCAGGGCCGGGATAGCCAACGACGAGGTTGGTCACGCAGCCGCCAGAGCGGCCAGCACGGCGTCGCCGAACTGCGAGGTCGTCGCCGTTCCGCCCACATCCGGGGTCGGTGTCGACGCGAGGGCGCTCTCGACTGCCGCCTCGACCTTCCGGGCAAGCGCGGGTTCGCCAAGGCCGTGATCGAGCATCATCGCGAGCGAGCGAAGCATCGCCGTCGGGTTCGCCTTGCCCTGGCCTGCGATGTCGGGAGCCGAGCCGTGCACGGGCTCGAAGATCCCCGGACCCGACGAGCCGAGGCTCGCTGAGGCGGCCAGACCGAGACCGCCAGTGACGGCGGCCGCGATGTCGCTGAGGATGTCGCCGAAGGTGTTCTC
>CAIWTI010000110.1 GCA_903915545.1 uncultured Actinomycetes bacterium
CGACATCGACGCTCTTCTCCGACGGAGCGGGGCACTCACTGCCGACGAACGCCACGACAATCGTCTCGACGCCGACCGAGCAGTGCGACACTGGTTCGTCATGCGTCGCCGCCTCGACGAGCGTGCAGTACCCGTACACGATGCCAGCCGGCAACGGCGCCGCCAGTACTCGGCTCTTCAACGCGCAGAGTGGCTCGGGTCTCGGAAATGAGACGATCGTGCCGACATTCCGCCTCTCGTTCCCCGGTGCAGCAGTCGCTTCGGCGTACAGCGCAACGTGGACCTTCTCCCTGGTGAGTGGGCCGTGATGTTTGGTTGTAGCCGACGCGACCACCCCGGAGACGTGGAAGACGTCGTGTTTCCCCAGTGCCAGAGGGTTATCGAGTTATTCTCCCAACGGCGAACCGAGCACCCGTCGCACTCACTTGTGCGTGCGGGCGCAACTAGGCATGGAAGAAGGCGAGATGTCCGGCCGATCCGTACGAGCAAACCTCCTACGAGCGCTCGTCGCTGCCGTAGGGGTTACTGCCGGAGGTTTGGCGGGCGCGCTTCCCGCATCTGCCGAGACTGGGCAAGCGATCGGCGTCGCTCCCGCACCTGGGGCGACGGGTCTGTCGTCGGGCGGGAACTACTTTTCGCCGACGGTTGCAGCAGGTGGGACGTTCTCGTCAACGGTGCTGTTGGCCAACCCGAACACCGAGGCGGTGCAGGTTGTCCTCTACGGGGTCGACGGCGTGACCTCGGCGGGATCAGGTTCGACGTACTCGAACCAAGGTCAGCCGCTCACGGGTCCGGGCACCTGGATACAGCTCGACAAGACATCAATGACGCTGGGAGCGCTCAGCAGGACGACGGTCGGCTTCACGGTTCATACTCCTTCGAGCGCGACGCCGGGAGATCATCTCGGCGGTGTCGCAATCGAAGGCGTGAAACCGAGCGCGAATGCCGGTGGTGGCGCAGTGCGCGTGAAGATCCTCACTCGAAGCGTCATTGGAGTGCTCATCCGGATCCCGGGCGACGCCCAGTACGGCATGAAAATCGGCACCCCCTCCCTCTCGTCGGGCGCGTTCCGGGTCGGCGAGGTCAACTCGCTTCTGACCAACACCGGCGGTCTGCTAGTCCGTCCGTTCGTTGTCGATCGCTTGCAGGGGCCGAACGGCTACGACAAGAGCATCACGCGCGCCCTCGACACGATCCTCCCAGGGACTTCGACGACGTACTCGCTTTTCTGGCCGACGCCGCTGGAAGGCAAGTACACGATTACGTCGTGTGTCTACGGCGGCGGTCTCAATGAGAAGGTCTGCTCGAGCGGAAGCGGTGAGCTCGCGGTGGCATCGCAGACACCGACGCACAACAACGGAGCGTTTCCGGCTCACAAGTCGAGCGGGTTCCCCGTCGGGCTGCTCATTGTGCTCATCGCCCTCGGAGCGATCGTGCTCATCGGGGGCGGAGCGCTTGTCGGCGTTCGCTATGCAAGGAAGAAGATCGCCGCGGCAGTTGCCAACGCTGTCGGAAAATCCCCGGGGGACGCGACAGCCGACAGCGCCGACAATCGCGACGGACCACCCGAGTCCTGACCGGGTAGGCGGTACTCCTTCCTCGACTCAGATCACTCCTTGCGCCGTTGGTCGCGGAGGGGCTCGGAGCCCGCGGCGCGTCCGGTTGATGCACGATCGAGCGTGGACGCGCACACCGTGACAGTGACGGGAATCCACCGAAACGGTCCGAGATGTCGGTCGCTCGTCGTCGGCGCGCTTGTCGGGCTCTGGAGCGTCATCGCAGCGTGCGCGCCCGTTGGCGCGGCCAACGGGATTGGCGGCTTCATCGGTGTCGTCGCCGGAAGCGGCACGGCGGGGTTCACCGCGGACGGCGGCTACGCCACCGGTCTCGGGGTGAGCGGGCCGACCGATACCACCGTCGACTCGTCGGGCAACGTGTACATCGCCGACACGGCAAACAATCGCATCGAGATTGTCCCAAAGGTGAATGGAACGTACTGGGGACAGACAATGGTGGCTGGATCTCGCTACACGATCGTCGGGACTGGGACAGCGGGTAACTCTGCAAACGGCAC
>CAIWTI010000111.1 GCA_903915545.1 uncultured Actinomycetes bacterium
AAGACGACGACGACCGAGCGGATCCTCTACTACACCGGCCGTACCCACAAGATGGGTGAGGTGCACGAGGGCGCTGCGACGATGGACTGGATGGCGCAGGAGCAGGAGCGCGGCATCACGATCACGTCGGCTGCGACAACGGCGCAGTGGCGCGATCATCGGATCAACATTATTGACACGCCCGGGCACGTGGACTTTACCGTGGAAGTCGAGCGGAGCCTCCGCGTTCTCGACGGCGCAGTCGCAGTCTTCGACTCTGTCGCCGGCGTTCAGCCGCAGTCCGAGACAGTGTGGCGCCAGGCTGACAAGTACAAGGTTCCGCGCATCGCGTTCATCAACAAGATGGACCGCACCGGCGCCGACTTCTTTGCCGCCGTCGAGTCGATGCGCGCACGTCTTGGCGCCAACCCGGTGCCGATTCAGATTCCGATCGGTCAGGAAGATCAGTTCCAGGGTGTCATCGACCTCGTCGAGAACAAGGCGATCATCTACAAGGATGACCTTGGCCAGGACTTTGAGGTCACCGAGATTCCGGCCGAGTATGCCGACCAGGCGCACGAGTACCACCATGCGCTGATCGACGCGGTTTCGGCATTCGACGAAGAGGTTCTCGAGGCCTACATCAACGACGAGACGAGCGTCACGGCAGACATGATCCGCCGCGGTCTCCGCGCCGGCACGCTCGCCGACGAGATCACGCCGGTCATCCTCGGCTCCGCCTTCAAGAACAAGGGCGTGCAGCCGCTGCTTGACGCAGTCATCGACTACCTGCCGAGCCCGCTTGACGTTCCGGCCATCCAGGGTCTTGACCCGAAGACCGAAGCTGAGCTCGAGCGCGCAGCGTCACTCGACGCGCCGTTCTCGGCCCTCGCCTTCAAGGTCATGTCCGATCCTTACGTCGGCAAGCTCACCTACTTCCGCGTCTACAGCGGCAAAATCAAGGCGGGCGATCGTGTGCTCAACACGACGACCGGCAAGACCGAGCGCATCGGCCGCATCCTCCAGATGCACGCCAACCACCGCGAAGAGCGCGAGGACATTGGCGCTGGCGACATCGCCGCAGGCGTTGGCCTCAAGTCGACGACGACCGGAGACACGCTCGCTGCCGAGGACGCTCCCATCCTGCTCGAGTCGATGACGTTCCCGGAGCCGGTTATCGCCGTCGCAGTCGAGCCGAAGTCGAAGGCCGACCAGGACAAGCTCGGTTCAGGTCTTGCGCGCCTCGCTGAAGAAGATCCGACCTTCCGCGTCAACACCGACGAGGAAACCGGCCAGACGATCATCTCCGGCATGGGCGAGCTCCACTTGGAGATCATCGTCGACCGCCTGAAGCGCGAATTCAGCGTCGAAGCGAACGTCGGTAAGCCGCAGGTCGCGTACCGCGAGACGATCTCGATTCCCGCCGAGAAGATCCAGGGCAAGTTTGTTCGCCAGACCGGTGGTTCGGGTCAGTACGGCGACGCAGTCATCAACCTGCTTCCGCAGGAGCCGGGCAAGGGATACGAGTTCATTGACAAGGTTGTCGGTGGCAAGATCCCCAAGGAGTACATCCCGGCGATCGACGCGGGTATTCAGGAAGCAATGGGCGCAGGCATCCTTGCCGGCTATCCCGTCGTCGACGTGAAGGTGGAGCTGATCGAAGGCTCGTACCACGACGTCGACTCGAGCGAGCGCGCCTTCAAGATCGCCGGCTCCATGGCATTCAAAGAAGCCATGAAGCGGGCAAAGCCGAAGCTGCTCGAGCCGGTTATGGCCGTTGAGGTCACGACACCGGACGACTACCTCGGCGACGTCATCGGCAACCTCAATTCACGCCGCGGCCGGATCGAGTCCATGAACCCGGTCGGAAACGCCCAGGTGGTCAAGGCGAACGTCCCCCTCTCGGAGATGTTCGGTTACGCCACCGACCTGCGGTCAATGTCGCAGGGACGGGCTGACTTCAGCATGCAGTTCGACCGGTACGAAGACGTGCCTAAGTCGATTGCGGACGACATCATCGATCAGGGTCGCGAAGGCTCCTAAACAGGTAACGGAGGAAGAAGGCAACTATGGCCAAGCAGAAGTTTGAGCGGTCGAAGCCGCACGTCAACGTCGGCACGATCGGTCACATCGACCACGGCAAGACCACGCTCACGGCCGCGATCACGAAGGTGCTCAGCGAGAACGGCACCGGCACCGCGGCACGCGACTTCGCGTCGATCGACGCAGCTCCCGAGGAGCGGCAGCGCGGTATTACGATCAACACGGCTCACGTCGAGTACGAGACGGAGAACCGTCACTACGCGCACGTCGACTGCCCGGGCCACGCCGACTACATCAAGAACATGATCACCGGTGCCGCTCAGATGGACGGTGCGATCCTGGTTGTGTCCGCTGCTGACGGCCCAATGCCGCAGACGCGTGAGCACATCCTCCTCGCCCGCCAGGTCGAAGTGCCGGCAATCGTTGTCGCCCTGAACAAGGCCGACATGGTTGACGATCCCGAGCTCCTTGAGCTCGTTGAGATGGAAGTCCGCGAGCTTCTCAAGAGCTACCAGTTTCCGGGCGACGAGATCCCGGTGATCAAGGGCTCGGCCCTGAAGGCGCTGGAAGGCGATCAGAGCGACATCGGCAAGGGCGCGATCCTGAAGCTGATGGAAGCGGTCGATGCC
>CAIWTI010000112.1 GCA_903915545.1 uncultured Actinomycetes bacterium
CCGATGATCGCGATCTCGCGCGACGGCGAGAGATAGAGGTCGAGGGCGACAAGGCCGAAGCCGTATGCGGTTGGCGCGGCCTCGAGCCCTTTCGCGAGGAGCCGGAACACGCCGGCGGCACGCTCCTCGAATCCAGCATCGCCGTAGATGCGCGAGAGTCTGACCAAGACGTAGGCGAGCATTGCGTTGCCGCTCGGGACGGGGTGATCGTCGAAGGTCTTCTTGCGGGCAACGAGCCGCTCCGCGTCGGACGCCGTGTGGAAGAACCCGCCGCCTTCGTCGTCGCCGAAAAGCTCAACCGCGCGTGTCGCGAGCCTGTGCGCCTCGTTGAGCCAGCGGATCTCGCCCGTCGCGACGTGCAATTCGAGCATCCCGTTGGCAACGTCGGCGTAATCCTCGAGGTACCCGCTGCCTTTGCCAACGCCGTCGCGGAATGTCCGGCGCAGGCGACCGTTGGACGACATTGGGCCGAGCAGGAACGAGGCGACATGCCGCGCGGCGTCGATCCACTCGGGCCGTTCGAGGACACGTCCGCACTCGGCGAGCGCGGCAAGCGCAAGCCCATTCCACGAGGCGACGGCCTTGTCGTCGAGAGCCGGCTTCGGACGAAGCTCACGCAACGCGAAGAGCTCCTGCCTCTGCTCGGGTTCCAATCTGCCGCGAATCACCGAACGTCCATGCTCGAACGGTTCGAGCAGCTTCTCGGGCGCACCTTCGCCAGGCGCCCACGTGAAGGTGAGTCCTTCGACCCCGTCGGTATCGGCATCTTGTGCCGACGCGAACCCGCCGCCCGGAAGCGCCAGTTCGCGCAGCATGTAACCGATCGTCTCCTCGACGATCTCCCGGTAGCGCTCAGCCTTATGCACCTGCCAGCCGTGGAGATAGGCGACCGCAAGCTGCGCGTTGTCGTAGAGCATCTTCTCGAAGTGCGGCACGAGCCAGCGCTCGTCGACCGAGTAACGATGGAAGCCACCCCCGACGACGTCGTACATCCCACCGGCGGCCATTCCGTCGAGCGTCAGGCGTGTGAGCTCTCGCTCGTCGCGACGCAACAAGAACTCAAGCGTGCATGCGGGCGGGAACTTCGGCGCCCGACCCCAGCCGCCCCACACGTAGTCGAACCCTTCGCGGAGCGCAGCCGCGGCGCTGTCAAGCACGGCTCGCTCGGGCACGCCGGGGGCGCCGGTGACTGCGGCGGCGGCCTGGAGGTACTCGGAAAGGCCCCTGGCCGCCTCCTCGACGTCCCCGCGCTTCTCACGCCAAGTGGTCGACAGCGACTCGAGGACACGCTTGAACCCCGGCAGCCCGTGTCGTGACTCGGGCGGGAAGTACGTGCCGCCGTAGAACGGCTTCGCGTCGGGCGTCAGGAAGACCGTCATCGGCCACCCGCCGTGACCGCTCAGCGAGACCACTGCGTCCATGTAGACCGAGTCGACATCGGGCCGTTCTTCACGATCGACCTTGATGCAGACGAAATGCTCGTTCATCAAATCGGCGGTTGCCTGATCCTCAAACGACTCCCGCTCCATCACGTGGCACCAGTGGCACGCCATGTAGCCAATCGAGAGCAGGATCGGCTTGTCCTCGGCCTTAGCGCGGTCAAAGGCCTCGGAGCCCCACGGGTACCAATCCACCGGATTCTCGGCGTGCTGGAGGAGGTACGGGCTTGTCTCAAGACCGAGGCGGTTCATGCGTACGGGCGCTCGGCCATCCGCTCAAGCCAGGCGGCGAACCTCGGCCGACCGTCGGTCGTCACATGATCACGCAGCACCTGGTGGAACACCTCGGCATCGTCCGGATCGCGATCGACCGCGTAACGAAGGAACGGGTACGCGACGACATCGGCGATGCCAAACGCCCCGAGCAGATACTCGCGGTCAGCGAGCATCCCCTCGAACACGTCAGTGAGCGAGGCGAGGCGCGAACTGAGCGCCTCGACCCGCGCCGGATCGGGGTGAGGCCCCTCAAGTTCGTCGGCCAGCTCATTCGGTGGTCGCTTCCACACGAGGTTGAACCATTCGACGAACACATCGGCCTCAGCGCGCGCCGGCTGGCTCGTGGGCCAAAGCGGCGGGTCAGGAAAACGGTCGTCCAACCAGCGCAAGATCACCGGCGAATCAACGACGACCTCGTCGTCAGCGACGAGCACCGGGACGAGGCTCTGGCCACTGACCGCGACGACCGCCGAGCGATCGTCGCGGTCAACATCGACCCAGTCGACCTCAATCCCCTTGTATGCCGCTGCAAGCGCAATCCGCTCGACGTTGGTCGAGAACGGAATGCGGTAGATCCGGAACGCAGTGCTCAGGCGTCGAACCCAAGCGCGTCGATCTTGTCCGCCTTAATGCGAACGGTGATGCGCGTCTCGTCCGGGCTGCGCCACGGATAGTCCTGGCCAAGGTACTTCTGCGAGAGCTGGTCGATCTGCTCGTAGGCGCCCTCCAGCTCCAAGGTGACCGGGCCAGACACGCCGATCCACTTGTACTGGTTGGTCGGATCGACAACGACGATCGACGCGCGGGGGTCGTTCTCGAGGAAACGGTGCTTGGCACGGCCGACGGCGGTGTTCACAACGACGTCACCGTTGTCTTCGTGCATCCACACGACAGTCGAATGAGGCGAGCCATCGGGGCGGAGCGCTGTGAGCACCGCGGGGAACGCGTTGTCACGAAGAAATGCGGCCTGATCAGCGGTAAGCGGCATAGATCTCAATCCTTTGTCAGGGAGTGGGTAACGAACCTATTGTGACCGCAAGTACCGATCGGGCGTCGAGATCTTTCGCCATGAGGGCACTCCGTCCGTTCAGTCTCGTACTATCCGCCACACAGTGCTGGCAGGTGACTATCTCAAGCGTGGCGTAGCCGAGTTCATCGGGACGTTCGCGCTCATCTTCATCGGGTGTGGGTCGCTCATCTACGGCGATCTCGTCGGTGCGGCCTTCGCGCACGGCCTAGTGATCGCAGTGATGGTCTCGTCAGTCGGAATGATCTCTGGCGGACATTTCAACCCTGCCGTCACGTTCGCGTTCCTCGTGACGCGGCGGATCGAAGCCTCGCTCGCGGCGTTCTACTGGCTTGTGCAGCTCGCTGGCGCGACGCTCGCAGCGTTGCTGCTCTGGTGGGTGCTCCCGCCCGGCGGCAAGTCGACGCTGCATCTTGGCGCCCCCGCGATCGATCACACGATCAACGCTGGCAAGGCTGTTGCGATCGAAGCAGTCCTCACCTTCTTCCTTGTGTGGGTGATCTTCGCCACCGCTGTCGATTCGCGCGGCGCCTTCAAGCAGATCGCCGGACTCGGTATCGGCCTCACGATCACGCTCGACATCCTGATGGGCGGTGGCCTCACGGGTGCCGCGATGAACCCGGCGCGCGCCTTTGGCCCGCAGCTGGCATCGGGCGATTGGAAGCATTTCTGGGTCTGGTACGTCGGACCGCTCGCTGGCGCAACAATCGCCGCAGTGGCCTACGAAATGCTCTATCTCCGTGATCAGGTAGCCGAGCCAGAAGGCCAGGACATGGCAGAAATGTCTGATGGCCCGGTTGAAACAACGGTTGTTGTCGTAGCCCCGGAAACGTCCCACTCCCACGACGGCGAGGCATCACACAGCGCCGACGGGGGAACTGACGCATCCCACTGAAAGATCCTCTAAGCTCCCGCCCGTGATCTTCGCGCTTTCAACCAACCACGAAATCGTCCTTGCGACGATGGGCGGCATCTTCATCCTCTTCTCGATCGTCTCGGCCTTCGTGCTTCCTGCGAAGAACCCGAACTTCCCGGGCAAGGGCATGCCGATCTATCTCGTGCTCTCCGTGGTGCTGTTCCTCGCGATGATGTCCGCAGTCCTGATCTTCGGCAAGGAGTCGAAGAAGGCTGAGGCACAGCCCGCCGCCGCTGCTTCAACTGCAGCTTCGACTGGCGACGTGACCGACGGCAAGACGGTGTTCACGGCAAACGGGTGTGGCGCCTGCCACACGCTGAAGGATGCTGGTGCAGCCGGCGCAGTTGGCCCCAACCTCGACGAGAAGAAGCCCGCAGTGGACGTCATCGTCGATCGTGTAGCCAACGGCAAGGGCGCCATGCCCGCCTTCAAGGGCAAGCTGACCGATCAGCAGATTCAGGACGTCGCGGCGTACATCGCCAGCGTCGCCTAGTCCGCTTCCGGCACCGCAACCCTTTCCGCACCCGTTCCCCTCATCCGCTCGGCGGATGCGCCGATGACTCCTGCGCTGTCTCGATACGATGGCGCTCCCGGAGAAGTGGCCGAGTGGCTGAAGGCGGCGCCCTGCTAAGGCGTTAGGTGGGGTATTCCCTGCCTCGAGGGTTCGAATCCCTCCTTCTCCGCTCTATGACTGTGGGGGAGAACCAGCGGTTCTTCCCCACAGTCAATCTGCATCCGGCGTGGCCGAACACTTCCGAGGACGGCAGTCACTCTGCGTAAAGCGGGCGGCCGCTAGTCTGTAGCGCGTTCGGAGGGGTGGCAGAGCGGTCGAATGCGGCGGTCTCGAAAACCGTTA
>CAIWTI010000113.1 GCA_903915545.1 uncultured Actinomycetes bacterium
GCCCACCGCCGAGGGATCGCAAGGTGGCGTCGTCGAGGGTCAGTCGTGCGGCATCACTTGCAGAAAACCAGGTGCCGAAGTAGCCACCCACGAGCACGGCCTGCGGTGCGTGCGTCAGTCCGCCAGCCGAATGAACGAGTGCAGGAAGCGATGTGCCAATCGGTGCTTCGACAACGCCGGACGTGCGCACCGCGCCCGCGAGCGTGAACAGGGCGGTTCCAGGTTCGGCGTTCGTCCCGACTTCTCGGAACCACGCCGCGCCGTAGCGCGCAATCAGCGCGGCGTGGGCAACCGTCTCGGCGTTCTGCACGAGTGTCGGTCGTTTCGCAACGCCCCGCTCGTATGGCCGCGGTGGCGTGACCTGCGGCAGGCCTGACCCGCCGTTGACGATGCTGACGAGCGCCGTTTCCTCGCCGGCGATAAACCGATTTGGGACATCGACAATCTCGATCTTCAACTTGCCGTCGAGCCGCTCGCGACGCCGCTCCCCAATCGCGCTTGCAAATGCCATGCGCGCCGAGCGAGCGTCGTTCGCGATGCCGACGAAGATGTCGTTCGTTCCGAGCTCACGCGCCATCGCCGCGGCACCGTCGAGCACGAGGTGCGGAGCGTGTGTGAGGAGATACTTGTCCTTCAGGCTCAGCGGCTCGCCTTCGGTGGCGTTGATCAAGACGACGGGACGGCCCTTCTGCTCACCGACGGTACGGAGCTTCCTGCCCGACGGGAACCCGGCACCACCGCGACCACCGAGACCGCTCGCTTCGAGCGTCCCCGTGAGCGAGCCGCCCGTATCGGGGAGCTTCCCATGGCGGTTCAGGTGCTCATTGAGCGTGAGTGGGCGGGACGGACGCGTGCCGGCGAGGAGCCTGTCTGCCATGGTCACTTCTGGATTGGCGAGGGCACTCATACCGGCACCACCGCAACGGTTCCTGTGAACGCTGTTTGCGACGGATTGATCGTCAGGGTGAGTTGCAGGTCGAGCGTCTTCCCGGCGGTGTTCTGGACGTTCACGTCGAGCGTCGTCCCGCTAAGGCTGATGATGCTCCCGGAGTAGGCGCCGCTCACCCCCTGCACCGCGAAGTCAGCACCGCTCGAGGTCATCGTGACCCCGCCACCGTCGGCAGCTGGCCCTTGCAGAACAAGCCGTAGGCGAGCCTTCGGCGTGCCGGTCAGGTAGCCGTCGAGACGAACCGTGAAGTCGCCGTTGTCGCTCTGGCTTTCGGTGACGGTTCCGTGGATCGGCGAGGAGTAGCCACTGCGAAGGGCAACAGGAATCGCGGCGGTCTTCGGCGCGGACGTCACCTTTGCTGCGAGCAAACTCTTCGGCGTTCCGGCGCGCGCGGCCCAGCCCTTCGCGCCGGGGCCCGTCTGGTACCAGGTGACGAGTCCAAGCACGGCGACCGCGGCTGCTGCGCCCATCAAGAGCTGCTCGCTGCGTGCGAGTGTCGATTGCGCGACGCGCAGTGTGAGTGTCCAGCCAACGAGCGCGATCGAGACAACCGCGATCGCCTGCAGCCATGGGGTGCGTGCATCGGACCCGGTGCCAAACGAGTGGAGGAGCGCGACGGGCCACGAGGCGTAGGCAAGCCAGTGCACAGCCTTCCATCGGGCGTACCCGAGCCGGGCGCGCATGAGGCTCGTGACGATGACCGCGGCGAGAAGGTCGAATGAGAGGGCACCGAGGCCGAGCCAGAACGACCGGTACGTCCCGGCGAACGGAACGACCGCATCAAGCCAGCGGATGTGCGCGTACGCGTCGAATACCGAGGTCGCGACGTGGAAGCCCAGGAACACGACCGCAAACAGCGAGACGCTGCGGTGAAGATCGACGAACGCAAACCGCGGGATCGTGCGGCCACCTGCGCGGCTCGACGTGGCGATGCCAAGGCAGATGCTGAGGGTGAGCAGGACGAGCGACACGACGCCCGAGCCACGTGTGAGGTACCAGAGCGGGCTTGGGCCCGAGCTGGCGGCGGCCAAAAGGTTCATGCCGCCACCGCGTCGGCAGGCCAGCCTGCGACGACGACGGTCGAGCCATCGCGACGGCGCAGGCGCGACGAAAGCCCGTGGCGGGCGAGCCAGTCGGGGCCGGCGGCGCCGAGGATGACGGCAGCGGTGCTCGCAGCATTCGCATCGAGGCAGCTTGCGGCGGCAACCGAGACGGTTGTCCAAGGTGAGCGCGCGGGTTGCCCGGTCGCGGGATCGAGGAGGTGGTGGAGTTCGCCAGCGGTCGACGCCCAGCGGCGCACGGTTGTGCTCGAGCTTGCGAGTCCGCCGGTCGTGATCGAGACGCTTGTCTGCACCGCGTCGGCTTCTGCTGCGTGGCTATCGGCGATCCCGATCGACCAACCGCCTTCGGGGGAAGGCCCCGCCACGGAGACGTCGCCGCCGATCGAGATCAGCACACCGCATGCGCATGCGGCGAACGCAGCGGCGGCGATCTCGTCGGCAGCGAGCGCCTTCGCGGTCGCGCCCAGATCAAGCTCGACGCCTTGGGGGATCCGAACAGTTCCGGCGGTCTCATCCACCGTGATCTCGCGCCAGCGACCGGCAGCCTCGAACGTGGGCCGAATGGGCGTGCCATCACGCTGGGTGAGTAGGACGAACGTCCTGTCGTAGCCTGCAAGCCGGATTGCCCGGCCGACGGTGGGATCGACGAGGCCGCCGGTCGCTTCGGCCACCGTCATAGCGGCTGTGACGGCCCGGCGAAGCAAGGCGGATGCCGGCGTTGCACGACCGCCGGCGTTGTTGAGAGCGGTGAGCTCAGAATCGGTGCGGAACCGGCTGCACGCGACATCGAACGCCCGCAAGCCCCGCACGAGTTCGCGCTTGGCGGTGCGGATGGCGGCCGCGTCGGCGGTCGCCACGACGGCCGTCGTCCCAAGCGCGCGCATGGCGGCTGTCGCGATCACGAGCCACCCGAGACGACAACGTTGCTGCCGCCCCCACTGCTCGCCGCCGGGGCGACGCTCGGAGCGGGTGCGGCGATCGTCACTGTCGGTGTCGGTGCTGCGAGCGACGTGTACGCCGAGGTGGTCTTGGCAGCCTTTGCCGGTGCCGCGGCCGCCGAGTTGTGCGATGCGGTCGTGGACGTGGCCGCGGCAATCAGTCCGACGCCGCCTGCCGCCAGCAGACCTACTGCAACCGACGTTCCGCGAACGGTACGAACTGCGCGGTCGCGCGCTGCGATGCGCTTCGCTGCTTCGTGATCTTGTGCATCCATGACAGGCAGAGTCGTCGTGCCTGGTGAGAGGTTGCTGAGGACTTGCTGAGCGTTGTCTAAGAAGTCCCGCTGAACCCTCGCTGCGGCTAGTCTCGGCTCAAGTGACTTCGCGACCGTTTAGGGGAACGTGGGTGGCCGATGATGCGTATCTCGCAGCCAGCGGTGAGTACATCCGGGCGTGGATCGCCAAGGGGGCTCCCGGTCGCATGCCGACTTTGACCGAGGTGCGCGAGCAAGGCCCAGAGGCGTTGCTCGTAGGGTATGTCCCCGATGAGCCGATCATCGATCGTGACACTCGTGTGATCGCCATCGGCAGCTGTTTTGCGGCGCACTTTGCCGACTGGCTTCTGGAACACGACTTCAACCGGAAGTACCCGCGCGAAGCTGACGATTCGTTGATTCGCAATCCGTTCGAGACGGTCGATTCGATTTCGCAGATTTTTCGGTGGGCTTTCGGTGAATACGACGCGGACGGAGCGCTGTGGCTCCTCCCCGATAGAACGCAAATACTTCCGACGAGCGAGCGTCGCATCGCCCTGCGCGATCGTCTGGTCGAGGCCGACGTCCTGATCATCTCTCTCGGGCTTTCGGAGATCTGGTTCGATCGCGAAACCAACGAATCGGTGTGGCGCATACCTTCGCGCGACGCTCAGGCCACCGACCGGTACAGCTACCGAATGACGACGGGAGCCGAGACGCTCGAAGCGCTCGAAACGATCGAACGGTTACGCAGCGAACACTTGCCGCAGACGAAGATCATCTACACCGTCACACCGCAGCGGGCAGCCGTCACGACCCGGTTCATGTCGCCGGTGGTCGCGAACACTGCCTCGAAGGCTCTCGTTCGCGGCGCGGTGGACGATTTCTTGCGGAATCACTACGAACTGCTCAATACGACGTACTTCTACTTTCCCGCCTACGAGGTCATCACAGAACTCTCCGCCGTTCCGTTCGAAGAGGACAACTTGCATGTGACGCCTGCGAACGCCGAGTACATCCTCGATCTGTTTGCGCGGTACTACACAACAGCCGACGAAGCTGACCTCACGGGGCGATCGTTTCCGGCGGCTATCGACACGGAATACCGGCACCGGATTGATGATTTCGGCGCCAAGGTCTCCGAACTTCAGGCGGCGTACGATGACCTCCTAACCCACTACGTGCTCCTTGAGGAGGGCGCGGGGGCACGGCTTGAGGCCCTTGAAACCTTGAATGGCATGTACCTGCGGCGGGAGCGCCAGTTCCTCTGGGCGCTTTGGCCCTACCGGAAGGTGCGGAGTGTGGCGGCTCGGCTGCGGCTAGTCTCGACATCATGACTTCGCAACCGTTCAAGGGAACGTGGGCGGCTGACGAGGAGTTCGTCTCAGCTGGTCTCAAGCAGGCGCAGGCCTGGATGGATAAGGGTGCGCCCGGACGCATGCCGACGCTTACCGAGGTGCGTGAGCAAGGTCCAGAGGCGTTGCTCGTCGGGTGGCTTCCCGATCAGCCGATCATCGATCGTGACACTCGTGTGATCGCGATCGGCAGTTGTTTTGCCGCGTACTTCGCCGACTGGCTCCTGGAACACGACTTCAATCGGAAGTATCCGCGCGAGTCGGACGATTCGTTGATCCGCAACCCGTTCGAGTCGGCCGACTCGATCGCGCAGCTCCTCAGGTGGGCTTTCGGTGAATACGACGCCGAGGGCGTTCTCTGGATCCTTCCCGACAGAACGCAGGTGCTTCCATCGGAGGATCGCCGCCTGGCGGTGCGTGATCGTCTGGTCGAGGCCGACGTCTTGATCATCTCGCTCGGCTTCTCGGAAGTCTGGTTCGATCGCGAGACGAACGAATCGATTTGGCGCATTCCTCCGCGTGAGGCCCAGGCCACGGGTCGCTACGGCTTCAGAATGTCAACCGCCGCTGAAACGCTCGAGACGCTCGAGACGATCGAGCGGCTCCGCAGCGCCCATTTGCCGAACACGAAAATCATCTACACCGTCTCACCGCAGCGGGCAGTCGTCACGACCCGACTGATCTCGCCGGTCGTGGCCAACACTGCCTCGAAGGCGCTCATCCGAGCGGCGGTGGACGACTTTCTCCGGCAAAACACCGAACTGTTGAACTCGACGTACTTCTACTACCCGTCGTACGAGATCGTTACCGAGCTCTCTGCTGTGCCGTTCGAGGAGGACAACCTCCATGTGACGCGCCAGACCGTCGAGTACATCCTCGACTTGTTCGCGCGTCACTACACGACGGCCGAAGAGACTGATCTAACCGGTCGAGTATTTCCAGGGCACGCCGACGAGGAATACCGGCATCTGAAGGACGACTTCGATGCGAAGTACGACGCGCTGAAGGCGGAGTACGACCGCCTTCTAGCGAACTACATGCTTGTTGATGAGGGCGCGCGCGCGCGGCTTGAGGCGCTCGAGGCCTTGAACAGCATTTACCTTCGCCGGGAAGGCCAGCTCCGGTGGGCGCTCCGTATCTACCGGAGGGCGCGGAGGGTCGGGGGTTGGCTGCGGCGATTGGGCGGCCGCGCCAACTCCGCTGACTGATCGCTCCGCGCGGGGATTCTGCTCAAGCAGGGCGCACGCCACGCGATCCGCAATTGCACACCAGCTGAGATGTGTCGCTCGCTCTCGGGCGGCAGCGGCCAGCGTTTGACGGTCGTCCGCATCGCCTAGCGCGTGTGTCATTGCCGCGGCGATCTCGTCGACATCGGTTGGGGAGACGAGCCACGCTGTATCCCCGACGGCGTCCGGGATGCCGCCGCTGTTACCGGCGATCGAGGGTTTCCCGCACGCGGCAGCCTCGAGGAGTACGAGGCCGAATCCTTCGACGTTCGGAGTCAGTCGATCCTCGCGCGAGAGGAGCACGAAGATGTCGCAGAGGTTGTAGTAGTCGCAGAGACGTTCGGGAGGAACGAATCCTGTGAAGATCACCCGCCCGTCGAGCCGATGGTGTGCCACGAGGCGCTCCAGGCGCGGTCTGTCTGGGCCCGCGCCACACACGAGGTACTGAACGTCGGGTTGCTCGTCCGCGATGCGGGCGAACGCTTCGATGCCGACATCGACACCCTTGTAGTCGTGCAGCCGGCAGAGCGTCATCAGCACACGCTTCCCATCAAGGCCGTAGTGGTCAACGAGATCACGGGCTTTCGTGCGAGGGGAGAACGTTGCTGCATCGACGCCGTTTCCGAGCACGTCGATGCGTTCAGCCGGAATGCCAAATGCTGTGAGCTCCGAACAGGTGTAATGGCTTACGGCAAATGCGCGCTCGGCGTCTCGGAACACGGCTCTCTTCCAGGGGCTAAGCCAGCCGCGAAGGCGCTTGCGCAATGTCCGACGCGATTCGAGCACCTCAACACCATGTGCGAAGACGTAGTAGGGCATGCGGATGCCAACGGTCGCGACACGTGTCGCAACGCCGTCAGGAAGCCATACGAGGTTGACGACGACGTCGGGCTGCCAAAGCCGGATCTGCTTGCGGATCGCCCGTGCGAACGGGAGCACCGACCAGAGGTAACTGCGGCCCAGCCTGGCACGGACAACCTCGATCTCAGACGCAGCATCGAAGGCATCAGCGCCCTCACGCGTCGGCGCGAGCACCCGAACCTGCATGTCGTCGCGCGCGTTGAGCGCACGGAACAGCTCATACGCGACGGTCGCGATACCGCCGACGCCGGGACGAAAGTCAAATGACGTCACCAGAACCCGGGTTTCACGGGTTCGTTGCTTCGGCTCGACGTGTTCGTCGGCCGTAATGGTCGCCGCCACGCCGGGTACCTTCCGCACCCATCCACTATATGCGGAACCGGTCGTTTGCTCGGATCGAATCGGTCGAAGCGTTGTCGGCAGAAAAGGCTTAGGGTACGAGGACGTGCCGAGCGCCCCTTCACCAGTCGCAGTCCTCGGCATGGGCCGTAGCGGCACGTCGCTCGTTGCGGCCGCTCTGGGCGAACTGGGAGTCGAGCTTGGCCCGCGCGAGACGATGGTCGAAGCGCGGCCCGTCCACAACCTGCATGGCTACTGGGAGCAGGCGGCGATTCTCGCTCTTGACGACGCGCTCCTCGCCGAGCGCGGCGCGTCGTGGTCGAACCCGCCGGCCGAAGACCCGGGTTGGGAGCGTCGGCCGGAGCTGGCTCCTCTCTATGAGCAGGCCCGTGATCTCCTGAAGACGCTCTTTGGCGACACGTCACTCTGGGGCTTCAAAGACTCTCGTGCGTCGTTCACCTTTCCGTTTTGGCAGCAGCTCGCGCCCTCTCTCAAAGCGGTCATCTGCATCCGCAATCCGCTCGAGGTGGCAGCGTCGTTCGGCCGCTTCGAGCCCGAGGTCACGCCAGCTGAGGGGTGGCTTGGCCTGTGGCTGCGAACCACGGCTGCTTCGCTCGTTGCCACGGCTGGTTGCAACCGTCTGGTGATCGATTACCGGGAATGGGGAACCGACGCCGAGGCGACACTCGCGCGGCTGGCCGAGTTCGTCAAATTGCCCGTCTCCGGGACGACGAACGACGAGAACAGGGAGCTGTTTGATCCACAGTTGCGCCATCACCGAATCGGCCTCGACGAGCTACTCGCCGATCACGCGGTTCCGGCCGATGTGCAGGCGCTCTACGCCGCACTCACGCTCGCGCCGACCAACCTCGACACGGCGACGTTGCTTGCACGTCGTCTGGTCGAAGAGCGCAACATCGCAAACGCCGCTCGAACGAGCGCGGCCGCCCTCGCGGAGCATTGGGAAGCCGAATCGGCTCGGCACCAGGCTGCGGCCGAAGCGGCCACCGAGGAACTGCGCCGCGTCACCGAGTGGTTCACGGCACTCGAGGCGTCGGCGAGCTGGCGGCTTACAAGCCCGCTGCGCGCTTTGAAGCGACGCGTTTCGCGGCCCTAAACCACACGTACTCAAGCGCGGCGAGCGCGGCTCTGACAGGACGCGCCGACGCCGATGGCGGACTGTTGAGAAGTGCGAGGAGCGGTTCCGCCGAGCGCTCCCACAGCAACGACGGGGCGACGGCTGCGAGATTGCGACGCGTGTCCTCAGCTGTTCGCTCGTCGAGGAGCTCCTCGACGGCAGCAGCGAGTGCCAGGTGGTCGCCCGGCGCGACAACGCGCCCAAGTCCGTGCTCTGCGACGACGTCGGATAGCGAGTCGCCGGAGGTTGTTGCGATCGGTAGCCGGGCCCAGATGCAGTCGATGAGTCGCGAGCGGAACGCGAAGTGGGTTTCGACGTCGTCGAAGGCTGCGCAGATGGCAACGTCGGCTTCGGCCAGCACGGCTCCGTGTGTCGTGGTCGGAGTCCAGCCTTCCTCGAAGAACACGGTCGTTCCGACGAGCCCAAGCTCGTGCGCCAGCGAACGGGCTCGTGCAACCGCAGCAGGCGGGGTGGGGCTTTCGTTGGGTGATCGCAACCCGGGAAAGTAGAGGCGCACGTTTGGTTGGCGCTGCGACAGCGCGTCGATCGCTCGGATAGCGGTGACAGCGTCGGTCCAATCCCAGACCCCTCCCGGCCACACGATGAGGGCGTCGCCCGGGTCGATACCGGGAACAACACCCTTGACCACAGGCGCCCCGACGGTCGGAGGGTCGGGTGGAGTGCCGAACGGCACAACCGCGACCAGGTTTCGCAAGGTCGCGTCAGTCTCGTACGCTGCCGCATCGATGCGGCCCGACGTTGCGAGTGCGCCAAGCACAAAGTCGCGCTGGCGCTCGTTGCCGCAGATGAAGGCATCGGCGGTCGCGAGCGCGACGCGTAGCGCCGCGGCGTTCGCCTGTGCCGTTCGCTCGAACCCCTTCCCGGGCTCGCCGCGAACTAGAGCAACCGCGTTCTCGATCAGTGTGGGTGCATAGAGATCGGCGATCACGCGTATGGAGGAGCGTGCGAGACGAAGCGCTGTCCCGAGCGGGAGCCGTTGGGTGATCACGTCATCGTGGTCGAGCGCAACGCGGAGCAGTTGCCGATGGTTGCGCGTGGGGATGTGGATGACCCGGACGCCCTCAATCTCGGTATCGACGGGAAACGGTGCGACGAGCGTCACCTCGGCGTGCTCCGCGAGAACGCGGGCGAGCGCCGTGTAGCGAATCCCAGGTCCCGCCATCGAGCTGCCAACGCGGTCGCTTGCGATCAGGAGAACACGACGGGTCATCGCTCGACCTCGTCGAGGACGCGATCGTAGAGCGCGCGTACGGCCTGCGCGTTTCGACTCCAGCTCAGGTGCTCTTCGGCGAACGCACGTCCGGCTTCGCCAAGTCGTACACACAGGACGGGGTCGGAGAGGCAGCGCGACACTGCGGCCACGATCTCCTCCGCGTCACCGGTCATGAGGTGTAGGCACTCCTCGCCGTCGCGCAGCGACAGGCCGACGTTTGCTCGGGGAAGGATCACGGGCTTCCCCATCGCGAAGAACTCGGGGAGCTTCGATGGAAACCGGTAGTCGTTAAACGGCCCAGGAGCGCCTGGCTGAACAAACACGTCAGCGAGTGCGAGGTACGCCGGAACGTCGGCGCGCGGAACGTACGGAACTCGAACGACATTTGCGCTGAGCCGTGTGGGTTTCGAACCGAGGACGTCCGCCCAGTCATCCCCAAGCCTGACCAGCGTGACCCGCGTTCCACGTTCGTTCAACAGCGCAACCGCGAGGTAGAGATTTCGCACCTCATTCACGTTCAGTGCGTGCGTGTTGCCGTGGTAGACGATCACGGCTGCGTCGTCGGCGATGCCAAGTCGCGCACGCACATCGGGGTCGGCCGCCCGGGGCCGGAAGAGGTTCGGCTCAAATGCCGGCCAGATAACGCACGTGGGCTTCCCAGGCGGAGCGAACTCAAGCAGCGACTGGTGCACCACGGTCACTCCCGCTGCGGCGGCGAGGAACGGTTTGTAGTCGCCCGCATCGGTGATCAACGACTCGTTGTCTTCGAGGTGAACGATCGACGGGGCGTTTGACCGCCGAGCCAACGGCTCTGCGACCGTTCGCACCGCCGTTCGCGGCGTCCAGGCATGAACGAGGCGCGGTCGGACGCGCCGCCGCTGCCGAC
>CAIWTI010000114.1 GCA_903915545.1 uncultured Actinomycetes bacterium
ACGCGCCCGATACACGCAGAGTTCGCTGAATTACCGCTGAGCGCGCCAGGCGCGATGCGTGAGCCACCCGCTGATTCCCAGGATTGCAACGCCACTCACCGGGTGCAGACCCGAGAGCCACGGATCGCTCGGCTCAGCCGTCAAGTGCTGCACGACCTCGGTAAGCACAACCAGCACGCCCGTCCACAGGATCAGTGTTTGCTCCCGCAACACGAGTGCGCACAGAAACACGATCACTGCGACGCCCGCAAGCACGTTGCCGAGCATCCGGTGCGGATCGAGGCTCGTCTGATCGCCAAGCGCAGCAGCGCCCCGGATCCCGAACACGCCTCGCCCCGCGAGAAAGAACTGCACGACGCAGCCCACAAAGAAGAGCGCCACTCCGTACCGATAGGCCAGTTGGGCGCCCTTGGCCATTCCGTTCATCTTGCCTGCCTCCTTTGGGCTCCCCGACGGAGCCGTTTGATCACTCTACGCCGCCTGCGGGCGCACTCCTGGCATCAGATTCGGCCGGAACGAATCACGCCCCAAAGGAGCCACACGCCGAGGACACCGGAGAGGAAAAAGCCGAGAACCGAGATCGCGTTGATGCCGAAAAGCTGTGGGCCTGTCTTCGCGAAGATCCCGATCAAGCTCGATCCGATCAACCCGCCGGTCACGACGAGAGCGATCACCAGACGGTTGAACAGGACGTCGAGCTTGTGCATGAACTCGTCGAGGCCTTTATGGACGAAGCCGACCTCGATATCGCCCTTGCGAACGAGCTCAAGCGTCTCGTGCACTTGGTACGGAAGCTCCGCCGCCATGCGAGCCAAGGTGAAGCCTTCTCGACGGGCGCGAGCGGCGATCCGGTGCGGCGTGAACCGCTCAAGCATCAGGTTGCGGGCGTACGGTCGGGCGACCTCAAACACGTTGAAGTCGGGATAGAGGTCTGCGCCGACAGCACCCACGGTCGCGATCGCTTTGTCGAGCATCACAAACCGGGTTGGGAGCTTCAGGTTCATCCGGTAGATCAGGCTGAACCCCTCGCGGATCACCTGCATGGGATCGATGTCACGCAGCGTCGCCCCGTAGTACCGGGCATAGACCTGATGCAGCTCTGCGACGAGCTCCGCCTCCCGCTCGCCCGGGTACACCACCCCGAGATCAGCAAGCCGCTTCGGCAACGCCTCGATGTTCTCGCTCGCCGCGTCGATGAAGAGGGCCGTGAGCCTAGACATGTCGGAGTCGGTGAGCTTCCCGCACAGGCCGAAGTCGACGAGACCGATCGTGTCGGGGGCAAGCACGAGGATGTTCGCCGGGTGAGGGTCGCCATGGAAGAACCCGTGGCGGAAGATCATCGTCAGCCAGGCCTCGGCAACGATGTAGGCGAGCTCGCGACGCTGCTCCATCGACCACGCGTCGAGCTCGATGTCGCGCAGCTGGACGCCCTCCAGATATTCGAGCGTCAGCACGCGCTCACCGGTGTAGCTCCAGTAGGTGCGTGGCACGACGACGCGCTTGTTTCCTGCGAAGTTGCGGTAGAAGGCGTCGGCGTTACGCGCCTCCTGCCGGTAGTCCAGCTCCTGGCGGATCGAGCGGGCGAACTCGTCGACGATCTCACCAACGTCGATGAACTCGAGCGCCTTCACGCGCTCCTTCACAAAGCCCGCAAGCTGACGCATCAGCGCGAGATCCGACTCGATCTGCGCGGGAGCGTCTGGCCGCTGCACCTTCACGACGACCTTGCGGCCGTTCGGGAGCACGGCCCGATGCACTTGACCGATCGACGCAGCAGCAAGCGGCACAGAATCGAACTCAAGGAAGAGCCGCTCGATCGGCTGCCCAAGCTCTTCGCGAATCACGCGCTCGATGTCGGCGTAGTCGAAGGGCGTCACCGAGTCCTGCAGCTGCCGCAGCTCGGCGATGATGTCGGGAGGCATCACGTCGGGACGGGTCGAGAGCAGCTGGCCGAACTTCACGAACGTCGGGCCGAGCTCATCGAGCATCTCGCGCAAGTGACGACCACGTGAGGTAACCCACTCGTCGTCTCCCCCACGGCCGCGGCGCTCGTCGAGGAGATACCCGAAGCCGTGGCGCACAGCGACCTGGACGATCTCCCCGATCCGCCCGAGGTTCGCCTGGCGCGAGCTGTTCGCCATGGCTTCAGTGTGACAGCGTGAGAGCTAGCGCGGGAACGCGGCTGGTACGCCGCCGTCGACCGTCAGCACGCAGCCCGTCGTCGTCCGCGAACGATCCGAGACGAGGAACGCCACGGCCTCGGCAACGTCAGGCCCGGTGACGGCGCGCCCAAGCAGGCTGCGCTTAGCGTAGAACTGCTCGAGCTCGTCGACCGCAACGCCGTGCGCGTCGGCGCGTTCCTTGCGAAGCTCATCTGACCAGAGCTTCGAGCCGGAGAAGATCGCGTCGGGGTTGACGACGTTCGCGCGGATCCCGTGCTTGCCGCCTTCGAGGGCTGCGATCTTGGCGAGCTGCACCAAACCGGCCTTCGCAACCGAGTAGGGGCCGAAGCCGGCTCCTGGCGCGAACGCGTTCTTCGACGAGATGTAGACGAGGCTCGCACCGATCCCCTGGTTTTCGAGGATCGACCACACGCGCTTGGTGAGAGTGAAGTGCGATGTGAGATTGACCTCGAGCGAGTGCCGCCACTCTGCTTCGTCAACCTCGACGAGGGTGCCTGTCGCAGCGATTCCCGCGTTGAAGACGACGGCATCAACGCCACCCCAGGCTTCGACTGCCGCGCTGACAAGGCCGTCGACGACGACGCGGTCGGTGAGGTCGCCATCAACTGCGATCCCACGGCCGGCCGGAAGCTCAGCCAACGTCTCGGCAAGACCCTCGGCGTTGAGATCGGCGATCGCAACATGCGCTCCGCGGCGCGCGAGGTCGATTGCGACGTCGCGTCCGATACCCGAGGCTGCGCCCGTCACGATCACGACGGTTCCGGCCAGCTCCGCGGGCGGCGGTGCGAGCGTGAGCTTGTACAACTCAAGCGGCCAGTATTCGAACTCCCAGACTTCGGCGGGTGTGAGCCACGACGAGCCACCGAACGAGTCGAGCGTCGCAGCGGTTGCGGCATGGGTGTGAGCTGCGAGTTCGAGCCGCACACGCGCGGCGCCAGCGTCAGGCCCGGCTGCGATTCCACCGACGCCTGGAACGAGCATCACCTTCGGCAGGGGGCTCTGCATTGGCGTTCCTGGCTCAGCTTCGGCAGCGTGGTAGGAGCGATACGCATCCTCGTACGCGCCGACTTGATCGTCGATGTCGTGCTCTGTACGGACGACTGCGGTGCGTGGCCCGATCCGCAACATGTGGTCGGGCGTACTGCGCGCCCCAGCGATCGTGTCGACGTCTGGGCGACCGGCGACCGCACGCTGTGACGGGTCGACCGCCAACACCTGGCGGCGCTCGCGCGACAGACGCCCACGCAGCTGAGCGAGAAAGTGTTCGGGGGCTGGCCCTGAGCCGAGCGCCACTTCGAAGATGTCGGAGCCGTGCGCCTCGAGGTAATCCTGGGCCTTGGCGACGAGCTCGACGGTCAGGCCGTACGACTCCTCGTGGGTGTCACCCCACGTGACGAGCCCGTGGTGGGCGAGCACGACCGCGCGGCTCCCAGCGAACTCGGCAACGATCTTCGCGAGGCCGAAGCCCGGGCGAACGTATGGGGCGACGGCGATGTCGTCACCGAGCGCCTCGCGCACGGCCGCCACCGGATCAGGGGCATTCGCAAGCGCACAGATCGCGTCGGCGTGCACGTGATCGACATGGAGCGCCGGCAAGAAGGCGTGGAGCAGCGTCTCGATCGACGGACGGGGCGCATCGGCCTCAACCAAGCAGCGTGAGAGGTACGCGAGCATCTCCTCGTCAGAGAGCGCCTCGCGATCGCGTAGCGGCAGAAGATCCTCAAGCCACAACCCCGCGAAATGCTTTGCCTCAATTGTGCGAAGGTCGGAACCGGTGCCTTTGATGCGCAGCACCCATCGCTCGTTCCCTCGATGATCGGTTTCGAGGATCTTGCTTGAGGTGTTGCCCCCACCGAAGAGCACGAGCGTCGGATCGGCGCCGAGCAGGCGGGAGCGGGCGACGAGCCGATCGAGCTCTGTCTCCCCCGGGATGGGCGGGAGGCTGGTTGGCACTACGAGATGCCGCGGATGGTCGCTCGCCAGGAACCGCGAGGCGCTTGCACCTCGACCGTTTCCCCGACCTTGTGACCGAGCAGAGCCGACCCAAGTGGCGAGGTCGGCGAGACTGTGCCAGCGCCACCAACTGCGCTCACTTCAACTTTCATCAGTTCGCCACGGTCGTCTTCGACCTCGACGACCGATCCAATCGTCACATCATCGCCTGAACCGATTTCGACGATGACCGCGTGGTCGAGCCGATTGCGCAGCGTTCGAATCCGGGCCTCAAGCAGACCCTGCTCGTTCTTCGCCGCGTGGTACTCAAAGTTCTCGGAGAGGTCGCCGAACTCACGCGCCTTCTTGATCGCAGCGACGACTTCTGTGCGGCGCGGCCCCTCAAGTTCCTCAACTTCGAGACGCAGGGCTTCGGCCTGCTTGGCTGTGAGACGTTCCTCAGTCATGCCGGGACGCTAACACGCTTCCGGGTGTCGAGTGTGGGTCATTCGCCACCGTCGCGTTCGACGAGCCGGAGGCGGTGTTCAAGCTGTGCAAGTCGAAGCTCGAGCTCTTCGACCTCTTCACGCGTGACGAGTCCAAGTTCCCGCAGGAGGTCACGAAGGCGTTGCCGCGCACTCTCAGGCATGCGGATCGCGTCGCCGCGCCACCGCGAGGTTGCCTCTTCGATCAGTGCGCGGGCCTCATCGAGACGTGGGCCAACAGCCGAGACGAGTCGGTCGAGCGGGTCGTCGGAGCCGGGGTTACCGGGGGCGTCCATGCTGCCTCGACCGGCGACGGGCACGCCGCTCGGCGCGCTTGTCATCGTCGGTCGGCGCCGGGCCACCAGTGATCTTCTCTTCGATCTGCTCAACGACGGCCTCGACTTCATCCATCGGGGTCGCCGGCGTCGGCTCATCGGCTGCAAGTCGCTCGGCACGCCGCATGAACGGGAGGCTCACGGCCTTCACGTCGTTCGGATCCTTGCGGCGGGCGTAGTCGGCGTCGCGCTCCATCAGGCCGGAGAGGAGCGGCGTGGCGACGAAGATCGTCGAGACGGCACCGATCGTGATGCCGACCATGATCGCGAAGGCGAAGTCGCGGAGCGTGGCGCCGCCGAAGATGAACAGCGCGACGATCGGGAGAAGCGTGATCAACGACGTGACGATTGACCGACGCAGCACTTCGGAGACCGAGACGTTCGCAATCTTGGCGATGCTGGCACGCGGCATCAGCTTCATGTTCTCGCGCACTCGATCGAACACGATGATCGTGTCGTAGACCGAGTAGCCGAGGATCGTGAGCATGGCTGCAACGGTCGCCGCGGTCACCTCGCGGCCGGAGATGGCGTAGACGCCAAGCGCGATCGGGATGTCGTTCAGCAGGGTTCGCAGGATCGGCACCGCGAACCGCCAGCGGTAGCGCAGCGTCACGTAGATCGCGATCAACAGGAACGAGACGAAGACCGCGAGGATTGCGCCCTTCAAGATCTGCTTGCTGAAGCTCGCCGAGACGTTCTTCGCACCAAGCTTCTGGGCGTGCAGCGTTGTCGTGAGCGCGTTCGTCAGCGACGCCTGATCGGCGGGCTGCAGCTTCTTGATGCGGATCTGGAAGCTCTTGTATGCGTCGTTCCCAGCGGTCGTGCCGCGGCCCTGGACGACTGCGTCGCCATGACCGATTGCAGCGGCCTGCGCGCGGACAACCGAGATCGACGTCGGCTTCGCGGTCGTGAACTCGATCTGCACGCCGCCCTTGAAGTCAATTCCGAGGTTCAGACCCTTGGTGCCGATCGCGAGCACGCTGGCGACAATCGCAACGATCGAGAGGATGAACCAGAGGCGGCTGCGGCCCGTGACGTCGATGCGCTGCCAGCGCGGAATGTCGGTGGCGGACGCGCCCATGAAGCGCGGGTCGTCGAACCACCGGAACCCGGCGAGCAGCCCGAGCAGCGCGCGCGTTGCGGCGACGGCCGTGATCAGCGAGATCACGGTTCCGAGTAGCAGCATGAGGGCGAAACCCTTCACCTCAGCCGTTGCGACACCGAACAGGATCAAGGCGGTGATCGACGTGACGACGTTGGCGTCGACGATCGTACGGAAGCCCTTTGCATACCCAGCCTGGATCGAGGCGCGCACCGACTTACCGGCCCGAGACTCCTCCTTAATGCGCTCGAAGATGACGACGTTTGCGTCGGCGGCGACACCGATTGTCAGGATCAAGCCGGCGAAGCCCGGGAGGGTCAGCGTGACGCCGAAGATCAAGATCGCGGCGTACATGAACGCGGAGTAGATCCCGAGGCCGAGAACCGCGACGAGGCCAAGGAAGCGATAGAGGAGCAGCAGGAACAGCGCGACGACGATCAGGCCGCCGATCGCTGCGTTCCGCGCCTGACGGAGCGAATCCTTACCGAGCGTGGCAGAAACGTCGGAGCGCTCGACGGTGACGAACTTGACGGGCAACGCACCGGTCTGCAGAACGAGGGCGAGGTTCTTCGCCTCGGTCAGGTTCGCCATGCCGGTGATCTGGGCGCCACCGTTTGTCGGATCGATGCCGTCTGGGTACAGCTTGTAGTCGATCTGCGGCCAGGAACGAACCTGGTCGTCGAGGACGATCGCGAAGTGCTGCGCGACACCGAGCACCGACCCGCGCGTCGCTTCGAGCCGCGTGATCTTGTGGAACACCGAGTTGCCGTGGCTCGTGAACTGCATCGTCACGATCGGCTGGCCGCTCGACGGGTCGAAGTCCTGCTGCGTGCCCTTGAGCTTGAGATCCTTGCCCGACATCTCCGGCACGGGATTCGTCGTGTTGTTCGGATCGTGCTTGAAGAGGTAGTAGTAGGTCGCTCCTGTTGCCGGGAGACCCGAGAGCCCCGGGCAGACAACCGAAACGGCGCTCGAACAGGTGATGATGACGGAGTTGTTGGGCGCCTTGAGGACTTCGTAGCCCTTCGGCGGCCACGTCGCACTCGTCGTCGCAACCTGCCGGATGCCCTTCGTCGTGACAACAGCCGAGCTGCTGCTCGACGTCGTGGTTGCAGTCGTCGTCGTCTTGGTTGTCGACGTCTTCGCCTTCGGCTTTGGCTTGGGTGCCGTGAACGGCTTCAGACCGATCGCGGCCGGATCCTTCTCGAGCGCCGCCAGCGAATCGAACGGGCCGGCGATCAGCTTCTTGCCGTAGGTGCGGAAGAGGTAGTAGTTCGACGGCGTGCCGCCGAGGCTCGACTGCACCCGCGTGAGCAGGTCGTAGAGGCTTGAGGAAGCAACCGGATTCTGGTTCGCGTCGATCGACGGCGAGATCAGGCTTGTTTCAAGGTCGTACAGCTCAAGCTGGGCGGTCTGGCCGATGATTGCGGCGGCCTGGTTGATGTTGTGCACCGCCGGGAGCTGGATGACGATCTGATTCGTCCCCTGCTTGCGGATCTCCGGCTCGGAGACGCCGAGGCGGTCGACGCGGTTGCGCATGATGTCGATCGATCGCGTCATGTCGTCGGCGGTCAGGATGTGGCCGGCCGGCGGCTGCGCCTGAAGGACGACTTCGAGGCCGCCCTGAAGGTCAAGGCCCTGGCGGAGACTCTTGTGCCACGGCGATGACGGCACCGCGAGCAGGCCAACGCCAACGAGCGCAGCAACGATGAGCGCAACGAGGATGAGGTGTGAGCGCCGCGAGGCCAAAGCTCGGGAAGGTTAGCGGTCGCCGGACGCCGACTCGGGATCCGCTGACTCTTCGTCGGCGTCTCCTTCAACGACATCGTCCTCTTCGTCGGGCACGGCAACGGCCGCGATTGCACGTCGATCGACGGTTACGACAACTCCTGGAGCGATTTCGATGCGTAGCTGCCGGTCGCCAAGCTCACGTACGGCACCGTGCATTCCCCCCGCGGTGATCACCTCGTCGCCGACCTCAAGCTCGTCCTGCATTCCCTCGTGATCACGACGACGCCGACGCGCAGGCAGCGCGAACAGCACCCAAAAAAGGACGGCGAGGACGACAATGATGACAAGGGGATTCATGACGAGAGACGTTCGAGCGCGGCGCTCTTGTACGACGCGAAGGTTCCGTTGAGGATCGCGGTGCGCGCGCCGTCGGTCAATTGGATCAGAAAGCGGATGTTGTGCAGCGAGATCAGCTTGATGCCAAGGATTTCGCCCTGGTTGATGAGGTGGCGGATGTACGCCCTGGTGAAGCGCGTGCAGGCAGGACAGTCGCATTGATCGTCGAGCGGGCGCTGATCCTTCGCGAACTGCGCGTTTCGCAGGTTGAGCCGTCCCTCCCACGTCAGCGCCGAGCCGGTACGAGCTGTCCGGGTGGGCAGAACGCAGTCGAACATGTCGACGCCAGCCTCGATCACCTCGAGGATCCCCTCAGGGTCGCCGATCCCCATGAAGTACCGCGGCTTGTCGACGGGCAGGAGCGCCGTGGCCTCGTCGGTCGTGTCGAACATCACGTCACGGTCTTCGCCGATTGCGAGGCCACCAATGGCGTTGCCATCGAAGTCGAGTTCGGCGATCTCCTCGACTGAGCGACGTCGCAGCTCCGCATCGACACCGCCTTGTGAGATTCCGAAGCGAAGCTGACCGGGTGCGCGAGGCGCGTCGCGCTGGATACGCGCCCAATCAGTTGTTCGTCGCACCGCCTCTTCGAGCCCCCGCCGCGTGACGTCGACAGGCGGCACCTGGTCGAGACACATCGCGATATCGCTGCCGAGATTCGCCTGGATCGCTGCAGCAAGCTGCGGCGTGAACCGCGTTGGCGTTCCGTCGTAGACGCTGTTGAACGTCACACCTTGGTCGTCGACCTTCGAGATCGTGTCACGCAGCGAAAAGACCTGGAAACCACCGGAATCGGTGAGGATCGGGCCGTCCCAGGCCATGAACGAGTGCAGCCCACCGAGTTCGGCGATCAGCTCGTCGCCTGGCCGAAAATGCAGGTGGTAGGTATTCGCGAGGATGATCTGGGCGCCCAGATCACGAACTTCAAGTGGATCGAGCGTCTTGACGGTCGCCTTCGTGCCAACCGGCATGAACACCGGCGTCTGGATCGCGCCGCGAGCAGTTCGCAGCACCCCAGCGCGCGCCGCGCCGTCCTGCGCGGTGAGTTCGTAGACCTCGGTCATCGCTCAAGGATGGCGCACGCGCCGCCCTTCACGTCACAGAAGCAGCATCGCGTCGCCGAACGAGTAGAAGCGGTATCGCTCCTGGACGGCGAGCCGATAGAGCTCCCTGGTCTCGTTGACCCCGGCGAACGCCATCACCAAGGCAAGCAAGGTGGAGCGCGGCAGGTGGAAGTTCGTCAGGAGATGGTCAACGCGGCGAAAGGCGAAGCCTGGCGTAATGAAGAGGTTGGTTCGCCCGCCCAAGGGGCCACCACCGGCGAGCGTCTCGAGCGTTCGTACCGATGTTGTTCCAACGGCAAGCACCCGCTCTGCCGCCCGAATGCGCTCCCAGGCCGTCGCCTCGACCTCGTACCGCTCACCATGGATGACGTGTTCTGCGAGGTCGTCGACCTGCACTGGGCGAAACGTGTCGAGCCCGACGTGGAGGGTGACGTGTTCAACGGTCATTCCCGCAAGGAGCTCGGGCGTGAAGTGCAAGCCAGCTGTTGGCGCCGCAGCCGAGCCGGGATCGCGCGCAAACACGGTCTGGTACCGCGTCCGGTCGGCGAGCGGAGCCGTGATGTAGGGCGGCAACGGCGTCTCGCCGTCTGGTTCGCCCGCGAGCGAGAGCCGCCAACGCCCGTCGCCGAGGTGCTCATGCAGCGTCACAGCCCCGTAGGTGGCACCCGGCTTCAGGCGACGGGTCGGCCGGGCGAGTCCAATCCACTCGTCGCCCTCGACCCGCTCAAGCAGCAGCACCTCCCCTTTGGGGGCAGCGATCGGAATGCGCGCTGGCACGACTTTTGTGTCGTTGACGACGACGGTCGTGTTCGCCGGGAGCAATGACGGCAGGTCGCGAACGGTGCGGTGCTCGATCTCGCCCGTCGCGCGGCGAAACACCAGGAGGCGGGCGGCATCACGTTGCTCAGCGGGGTGCTGGGCGATCAGTTCGGGCGGCAGGTCGTAATCGAGCTCGTCGACGCGCATAACGCCAGCGTAAGGATCTTGTGACGACTTGGGCTGAAGGGTTGCGTCCATCCGAGATCATTAGTACGGTCGGTTGCCCGTGGACTCTCGTTACGCACTTCCGCCTGAACTCGCTGCCGCGCTCGATCGCGCGCGCCTCCAGATCGAGGCGCTCGCCCAGACGGCCGATGAGCTTCAGATCGTGCTGCCTGATGCCGTCGGCAGTGCGCTCCGCGATGGGCTCCGCGAAGAGGCTGCACCAATCTCCCGGCGTCTCGCCGAGGTCAAGGGGCTCGTTAACCAGACGATCCGTCGCCTCGAACGGCTCGAAGGCGACATGCTTGCCGAACGCCACGCCCGGGTCGACGACCTCAGCGTCCTCGTCGACCTGATCTCGGGGCAGTGGCAGTCGATGAACGAACGTCTCGACCGCATCGAACGCTCGCTTGAGCCACGTGGTCAGCTCGTGAAGCTGCCGCGAGCAAACGACGCGAGCTAGTCCGGGACGGGCAACACAAGGTCGAAGGTCGAGCCGAGGCCGACCGTCGATTCAAGATCGAGGCGTCCGCCGAGAGCGGTGGCCAACTCGCGCGCGATCGTCAAGCCCAGGCCGGTTCCACCGTCAGCGCCCGAAACAAAGGGCCGGAAGATCAGTTCGCGCTGCTCGTGGCTGATCCCGGTGCCAGTGTCGCGCACGCGAATGTGCACCGAGCCGTTCTCGCGGGTGAGCGAAAGGCCCACCGTGCCTCCGTTTTGCGTCGCGCGAAACGCGTTCGACAGCAGGTTGGCAACGATCTGGAGCACGCGATCACCGTCGGAGACGATCACCGGTGCATCGTCGACGGTCAGCCGGTACGCGATCGAGCGCCGGCGTGCCTCATCACCGAAGGTCTCGTACGCCTGTTGAACGAGCTGTCCGAGGTCGACTTCTTCGTGATGGACGGTGAAGCGATGGGTGTCGAGCTTCGCAAGGTCGATGATGTCCCCGACGAGCCGTTCAAGCCGTTGTGCCTCGGCCTCGACGACGCCGAGCGAAAGCGCCTGTGTCTCAGGGTCATCGACGACCCCTTCAAGAATCGCCGAGACGTGGCCACGAATCGCAGTGAGCGGCGTGCGAAGCTCGTGCGAGACGCTCATCAAGAAGTTCCGCTCGTGCGTCTCTGCTTCGGCAAGCCGCTCGGCCATCTCCGAGAATCGCTCGGCGAGATGGCCGATTTCGCCGGCGCCGCGCACGGGCACGGGCACGGGCGTGTCGTAGCGACCAGCCGCAACTTCGTCAGCCGCATGTGAGAGGCCGAGCACCGGCCCCACGAGACGTCGCGAAACGTAGAGCGCCAACACACCCGCGACAAAGAGCCCGAGCACGCCCGCAACGGCAAGCCTTCGAACAAGCGCCCACACGCTGGCCGAGATGTCCGTCTTCTGGCGCGCCACAACGATCGCACCGACCGGCGTCTTTCGGGGTTCGACCGGTGCCGCGACCGCAATAAAGACACTCGTCGCACCCGGGGGCACGAACTCGAAGGTCAGCATCTTCCCCGACTGCCAGTCGATCTTCGACTCGGGCAGGGTTGGAATGCCCGACTTCTCGCCCGGGAATGGAGGGACGCCGACGTAGTAGATCCGGCTGCCGGTCGCGAGCTCGAGGCTCTTGCGAGCGAACGTAGGCGCCTTGCGCGAATCGGCCCCACCCGGGTTGAAGTCGGCTTCGATCGCCTTGGTGTAGAGGGTCGCGATGCCGTCTGCTTGACGGCGGAGATCGGAGACCGTCTGGGCGTGTGAGAAATCCTGAAAGAGCCGGATCGCGATCGCCGTCGTAATCGTCCCTGCGAGCAAGATGCCCAGCAGGAACAGGAGCGGGAGCCTGACCCGTAGCGACGAGAACACGTCTGCAGTGTTACGCGGGCGCGTGATCCCGGGAAGCTTCCTTCGCCGGGGAGACCTTGTACCCCACGCCCCACACCGTCACGATCGGCGACGCATCACCGAGCTTGCGGCGGAGTTGGCGGACGTGCACGTCGACGGTGCGCGTATCGCCCGCAAACGTGTACCCCCAGACGCGCTCAAGTAGCTGGTCGCGCGTGAGTACGAGCCCACGGTGATCGAGCAACTCCCACAGGAGGTCGAACTCCTTCGGGGCCAGCTGAATCTCTTCGTCGCCAACCTTGACCTCACGACGGCCGGCGTCGATCCGCAGATCACCATGCTCAAGCACTTCGGTCTCAAGGTCGCGACGATTCGGCGCCGCGCGCCGCAGAATCGACTTGATCCGCGCGACGAGTTCACGAGGGTTGAACGGCTTGGTCAGGTAATCGTCGGC
>CAIWTI010000115.1 GCA_903915545.1 uncultured Actinomycetes bacterium
CAAACGCAACCCATCGAGCCCGCACCGGCGCCAGTTGCTCAAATCGCTCGGAGCGGAGCAACGACAGACATCCGGCCCCGAGCAGAATGATCAGGATTGGCGCCATCGGCCTCCGATCCCGACGCCGCTGCGGCTAGCCGCGGCGGCGAGCGGCGGCCGCGAGCGACGGCGGAATGAAGCCGCTGTCGATTGGATTGAGCGTGACGCCCGGCGCGACGATCTCGTCGATCCGGTCGAGGATGTCGGCACTGAGGCGTACGTCGTGCGCCGCGAGCTGCGACTCAAGCTGCTCCATCGTGCGCGGCCCGATGATCGCCGAGGTGACGTTCGGGTGCTCAAGCACGAACGCGATTGCGAGCTGAATCAACGTCAGCCCTGCCTCTTCGGCGAGCAGCGTGAACTGCTCGACAACCTCAAGCTTGCGCTGATTGACCGCAAGCGCCATGTCGAAGCGCCCCGGAATCCGGCCCGAACGGGTGCTCGGCGGCTGCGGCTGACCGAGCCGATAGCCACCGGCGAGCCAGCCTCCGGCAAGCGGACTCCAGGTGATCGCGCCCATGCCGTAGTCGCCAACCACGGGCAGCACTTCGGTCTCGATCTGACGAACAAGCAGCGAGTACGGCGGCTGCTCACACACGAACCGCTCGAGGTTGCGCCGCTCCGAGACCCACTGCGATTCGACGATCTCGCGGGCCGGGAACGTCGAGCAGCCGAGGTAGCGGACTTTGCCCTGTCGCACGAGATCGGTGAGAGCGCCAAGCGTCTCGGCGATGTCGGTGGTGGAATCGGGACGATGAATTTGGTAGAGGTCGATCCAGTCGGTGTTGAGCCGCTTGAGGCTCGCCTCAACCTCGCGGATGATCCAGCGGCGCGAGTTGCCGCCATGGTTTGGCGCATCGCCCATCTGGAAGTGCACCTTGCTCGCGAGGATCACCTCGTCGCGCTTGCCTTTGAGGGCCTTCGCAACGATCTCCTCCGACTCACCTGCCGAGTACACGTCGGCCGTGTCAATGAAATTGATGCCGGCATCGAGGGCGGCGTGGATGATCCTGACCGAGTCGTCGTGGTCGCGGTTCCCCCACTCGCCAAACATCATCGCGCCGAGGCAGAGCGGCGAGACGGCGACGCCAGTGCGTCCAAGAGTCCGCAGTTCCATTACCCGTGACTCTAGCGCGCGTTCAAAGCCGCCTGCCGCCGGCGCTCCCCCGAGGGGATGGAGGGAGAAGCGCCGGCGGTTGGACGGTCCTTCCGGGTCATGCGCACACGCAAGAGGCCGCTAGGCGGTCGGGACTTCCTCCGGTGTGCAGCTGATGAGCCCGTGTTCCCCGGCGCCGCGTCGCGCCGAAGGTTCAGCCACACAGGGTGTGGCGAAAGCGTTGAGGGGTGTGCGAAAAGGTCGAGTGAGATCACGGCGAACGGGTGGGACGACGTTGGAAGATGGTTCGGGCGTCGTCGCCCGGGAGCCGAAGCTCGCAGTGCACCCTCAGCGGTGAGGGCTTTCCGGCGTCAGCGCCGGGAGGCGGGCACACCCATCGTGCCGCCGTCTCGAGTCAGGGTAGCGGACGCGATGGAGGCGTCAGCTGGCGTACTGATCGATGAACGCCATGACGCGCTGCCAGGCGTCGTCGGAGGCTACGTCGAAGTCCTCCTGGCGTCGATCAAAGAAGCTGTGCGGCGCACCCTCGTAGACAACGAGCTCGTGAGCGACACCTGCGTTGGCCAGGGCCTGCTCGAACGCGGCGTTGAGCTCCGGCGTAATGCGCTCGTCGATTCCCGCCTGAAGGGCAAGGATCGGGGCTGTGAATGTGGCGGCGAGATCTGTTGGTCCAGGCTCCCCATTTCGCTCGGCGGGGTTGCCGTAGAAGCCGATCGCACCGTTGAGACCATGCCCGCCAGCCGCGGCGAGCCAGGAGTGACGCCCGCCCAGGCAGAACCCGACGGTGAACAGCGCGCGATCGGTTGCCCCCTCGATCCCGCGCAACACGGCGATTGAAGCAGTGACATCGGCATGCACGTGCTCGGCGCGAACCTGCGGGTAGAGCTCCATGTAGGGGAAGTCCTCGTCACGCTTCGACGCCCCGGCGAGACGGCCAAAGAAGTCGAAGGCGATCGCTGTGTAGCCGCGTTCGGCAAACCGCAGCGCGAACTCCTCGTAGAAGTGGTAGAGCCCGCGCGCATCGGGAAGCACGACGATGCCGATGCCGTTCGGCGCGTCAGGTTCGGCAAGGAACGCGGCGAACTCCGTGCCGTCCGCTGCGGTGAGCGTCAGGTCGCGGTGCGAGACCGACGCGCCGGCAATGCGCGGGATCGGCGGTTCGGAGTCGAGTTCAAAACACATGCGTCGGTGAGCGTAGCTCAGGCGGCCGCGCGGGCATTCCACGCGTGTTCGAGCGCCCCCAGGATGTGTTCTGCGGGCTGCGCACCCGAGACGCCGTAGGCCTCATCGATTGCGAAGAACGGGACGCCGCTGATGCCGAGGAGCCGCGCGCGCTGCTCATCGTCGCGGACGGCGTCGGCGAAACGGTCGCTCGCGAGCGTCTCGGTCACCTCAGCCTCGTCGAGCCCCGTTGCGAGCGCGACCTTCGTGAGCGCGACCGGGTCGCCAACTGCCTCGTTGTCAGTGAAGTACGCGCGCAGGAGGGCTTCCTTCAGCTCGTCCTGCTTGCCGTATTCGGCTGCGAGGTGCAGCAGCCGGTGGGCGTCAAAGCTGTTGCCGCCCCGCGTGCTGTCGAGGTGGTACTCGAGTCCTGATTGCGCCGCGATGCCCTCGACCCGCTCGTGCGCCTGATCGACCTGCTCCTTCGACCAGCCGTACTTTGCAGACAGGTAGTCGGCGGTCGTCCCTTCGCGCACCGGTGGTGCGGTGGGGTCGAGTTCGTAGCTGCGCCAGACAACCTCGACCTCGTCGCGGTGCTCGAAGCGCGCAAGCGCCTGCTCGAAATGCCGCTTGCCGATGTAACACCACGGGCACACGACGTCGGACCAGATCTCGACCTTCATCCCCGACAACGTAGCGCCCACCCGCTCGCTAGGAGCGGGTGGGAACGTGCCGTGCGACCGAGTACGCGAGGATCAGCGGCAGAGCGAGCGCCACGATCACGAGCCCGAGCGTCAGGATCACGAGCGTGAATCCGCGCGTCTTGTCGTAGAGGAACGCAAACTCGATCACTCCCGTCGAGGCAAGCACGGCAACGAACGCTGGCTTCGCGACGTTCAGGAAGGTCGACCATTCGAACACCCGCGTCGAGACGAGGGTGACGACTGCGACGAGATAGCTGAGCGCACCCAACCCGAGGAGCGTCAGCTCGACCCAATGCGGTGCCGACTTCGGCATGTACGAGGCGAGCGTTGCGACGGTTGCGATCACGAAAACGACCGACACAACGGCCCAGACCCCCGGGTTCAGCTTCGACTCTTGGCTGGTCATTGAGGCCTCCATCAGAAGCTCGCGAGACGGGTCATGATGATCAGGGTGATGAGCTGGCTCACTCCGGCGACCGCCGCAAAGGTTGAGTAGCGGGCCGAGAGCTTGCCGACGAGCGCGAAGTTCGGCTGCGGCTTCTTCAGCTCCATCAGCACCTGCAGGTTCGACGGCAGCAGGATTGCGAAGGCGCTTGTCGCCATCACACCGACGAGCGCGAACGAACCGACAAGCCACCAGTGGCGCGGGTAGGACATCGTCAGGAAATCCGCCTTGCGGGCGAGCTGGAAGCCCGCTGCGAGCGTGATCGTCGCGAGCGTCGGCATCACGACAAGCATCCGCGGGCCGTAGCGCTTCATGAACGCGACGCGCATCGGCGGGTCGAGCTTCTTCAGCACCGGGCCGACCATGAAGCCGGCGAAGAGGTCGAAGCCCGTCCACACAGCCCCAAAGCCGACGTGGAGGAAGCCAAGCGCCCACTCGGCGTTCAGCAGGATGCCCGCAATCAGCATCACGAGCGCAATGGCGGGGATCGCAAGGAGCTTCGTTGGAACAAGCGGCCCCGTCGTTGCCTCGTAGGCAGGTGGGCCACCTGGCGCGGCGCCGGGCATGGGCGCAGCCATCGCCGTATCAGTCACTCTCGTCTCCCTCTCCCGATTGAAGCGACACCTGGACGCGTCGCCGCGCCGAGGGTACTTCATCACCCAGACGGGTTACAAGGCTGTGGCTCGGCTAGTAGCGGCGGAGACGCTCGCGCGCCGCGGCGTACTCATCGTCTGTCAGGACGCCCTCGTCGTGCAGCTCTTTCAGCCTCTCGAGCTCATCACCGTGGTCGGGATGCGCTTCAGGCGTCTTCGCCGGATGCTTCTGGCCGCCGAGGCGAGACTGAATGCTGCCCATCGGATCGTCTGGATCAATTCCAGCGCGACGAAAGCCCTCGCGCATGCGTTCGATCCCAACCCCGCGATCAGGGAACTTCTCCGCCCCCGGGCCGCTGATCGGACGATGCTGGACAAAGCGCCGGTAGAGGATCAGCAGCACCGCGGCTGCAGCGATCTCAAGCAGCAGCGTGACAAAGACATGTGCGCGGTTGGCGGTAACGCCGTGTGAGCCATAGAGGGCGAGCGACACCAGGCCACCGAGCATGCTGCCGAGCAGCCCGAGGGTCGCTGTGAGCCACATCGGCATCGGATCAGGCCCGGGAACAGCGAACCGAGCTGCGCCACCGATGGCAAGACCAAAGACGAGATTGCTGATCAGGGCTGCGAAGCTCACTGTCCTAGTCTGCATGGTGAGAGGCTCTCCGCGGGCTTTTTCGATCTGAATCACCTCTCTCGCAGCGATTTCTCCATTCCCGGTACCGTTTCAGGGTGGCCTGGACACCACCTTCGAGCCGCGAGGCAATCGCGGGTCGCGATTTCGCGTCCCCGCAAAACCCCTCGCCCCGCCGCCTTCCGGACGGCCCTATCGGGCTGTACGACCCTGCGTACGAGCACGACGCCTGTGGTGTCGGGTTCGTTGCGAAGCTCGACGCGGTTCCAACCCACGAGACGATCGAGCGCGCGCTCGACGTGTTGGACAATCTTGAGCACCGCGGTGCGACCGGTTCCGATGCGCTGACCGGCGACGGCGCCGGGATCCTGATCCAACTGCCCGACGCGTTCTTCCGGGCTGTCATCGGCGATGCACTCCCGCCCGCGGGCGCCTACGGCGTTGCCGTCTGTTTCCTGCCGCAAAGCCAGCCCCGCCGCGCTGAACTCGAGCAGCTACTTGAGAGCGCCGTGAAGACAGAGGGGCAGGATGTGATCGCGTGGCGCGACGTCCCGCTTGAGCTCAGCACGATTGGGCACATCGCCCGCGACGCCGCACCGGTAATTCGACAGCTCGTCGTGGGTGCGTCAGCCGATCTTGTCGGCGACCGTGAAGCGTTCGAGCGGAAGCTCTACGTCATCCGCCGCGTCGCCGAACTCGCCGCTGGCTCCGACTTCTGCATCCCGAGCTTCTCGGCCCGCACGATCGTCTACAAGGGGATGTTCACCGCGCCGCAGCTGCGCGACTGTTATCCCGACCTGCAGGACGAGCGGATGGTTTCGGCGCTCGCACTCGTCCACTCCCGCTTCTCGACGAACACCTTCCCAAGCTGGGAGCTCGCCCACCCGTACCGGATGATCGCCCACAACGGCGAGATCAACACGGTGCGCGGCAATGTCAACTGGATGCGGGCGCGCGAGTCGCAGCTTGCGTCGGAGCTCTTTGGCGACGACTTGAACAAGGTGCTGCCGATCGTGCGTCCTGGCGGCTCCGACTCGGCGAACTTCGACAACGTCCTTGAGCTGCTCGTGCTCGCGGGCCGGTCACTGCCCCACGCGATCATGATGATGATCCCCGAGGCCTACGAAGGGCGCGAGGATCTGCCTGAACACCTCAAGGCGTTCTATGCCTTCCACAGCTGCGTGATGGAGCCGTGGGATGGCCCGGCATCGGTGAGCTTCAGCGACGGCACGATCATCGG
>CAIWTI010000116.1 GCA_903915545.1 uncultured Actinomycetes bacterium
GCCCTGCACGAGAAACCACGTCGACTTCCCCTTGTAGCTCCCGATCTCCACGACCGTTCCGAGCGAGACGCCCCGGCGCGCGAGACCGTAGAGGCACAGCCCTTCGCGTTCTTCGAGCAGTCCTTCAACCTGAAGTCCTTCGTCGACTGAACCCGGTTCACGCAGCAGCTCCTGGCGAAGCTTCATCACCGCGGCAAACAGCCGGTCGGTCGTGGCAGCTGGAACTCTCACGCGGCCAACGCATCCTCAAGAGCGGCGAGCACGTTCTTCGCGCTGCGCTCCCACGTGAACGTGGACGAACGCTCCAGCCCGCGGCGACGACACTCCGCCGCGAATGACGGGTCGTGCAAGAGCTGCAGGACGCCAGCAGCAAAGGCTTCTGGATCTGTCGGATCGCAGAGGACACCCGCATCGCCCACCACCTCGGGGATCGACGTTGCGTTCGAGACAACGACGGGAGCGCCGCACGCCATGGCCTCAAGCACCTGGTACCCGAAGCCCTCGTAGAGCGATGCGTCAAGGTAGGCGAGCGCGTGCTGGTAGAGCGCGATGAGTTCCGCATCGGAAACGCGACCAAGAACGTCAACTGCATCGTCGAGTCCAAGCGAAGCGATCGTTGCGCGCACGGCGCTCTCCCTGCTTCCCAAGCCGCCGGGGAGCCGCAGACGCGGCGGCGCCTCGACCGTGCTGCGAATCCGCGCATATGCGTGGAGCAGAACCTCGGTGTTGTCGCGGCCGTCTGATGTTGCGATCGCCAAGAGATAGGGTGACGATTCGACACGGCCCTCGTCGGGGCGGAAGCTCGGATCGAGGCCAGGGTGCACGACCCGAAGCTTGCCCGATATCTGCGGGGCAGCTCCAGTGATCTCGCGTGCAGTCGCTTCGGATCCCGCGAGAATGACCGACGCGCGACGCAAGCTGCGACGCCAAAGAAGCTGCGTCAAGGTGTCCGCGACACGCTGATACGTACCGGCGCGGTGCAGGCGATTGAGCTCGATGCGATGGGTCGGAACCTCGTAGAGCCACGTCACAACAGGCGGTGCACTCGAGAGCGGAAGGCGATCGGACGTCGAGAGAATCACGTCGAGCCCACGTCGAGCGCTCGCCCGTGGAAGACCCCAGAGCTCCCAGACGATCGAGCGGCGAAACGCGACCACGTCGCACGTGACGCCAAGCCCCCCAAGAGAATCGGCAGCCTCCTGGGTGCGAACGAAGGCAACGATCTCATGTCCGTGCGCGGATCGAGAGAGCTGACGCGTGATCTCGCGCTGAACGCGCGCAATGCCCTTTCCTGACGGCGTGATCGAGGTCGCGTCGATGCCGATGCGTCCCATCGCTACCCCGTCACCGCTCGTCGCTTCACCCGTCGCAGCCCCCTAAGCACCGACCGCGGAACGAGCGTCCGCGCGATAAGCCCCGCTACACGGGGTGTGAAGTGCCTAGGGTACTTCCGCACCCCGCGGAGATAGGCGATGCGCGCCTCCCGGATCTTCGACGCCGCGAAGTAGTACTCGCCTGCCGTGAGGAACGAGCGTGATCGCGCCTCGCGCTCGACAGCACGCAGCTCGGGTGTCAAATCGGGGCGCGCAAACAACACGTTGAAGAGCCGCTCGTGATCCGTCGCCTTAATCAAGGTTCCTGACGTTGACTTGCTCGTCTCATGCAGGCGATAGGTACCGAGGGATCGGTTGAGCTGGAGGGCCCGACCGGCCAGGCCAAGCTTGAGCACGAACTCGAAATCGAAGTAGTAGTGGCTCTCGACGACGAAGGGGCCCGCGATCTCCAGCGCTTCTCGCCGGAAGAGCGAACCGGGCTGTACCACGTGGTTCTGGCACGTTCGCACCATCGTCACGACATCGAATGGTCGGGCATGAAGCAGACCCAGGGAGAGACCGGCCTCGTCAACGAGTTCGGCATCGCCGTAGACAAGCAGCGCTTCTGGATCGCGAACGAGCGCCTCGGACGCTGCGCGAAGAGCGCCCGGAAGCAGCGTGTCGTCGGAACACACCCAGCCGAGGATGTCACCCGTGCAGTGCGAGAAGCCCTTGTTCAAGGCATCGGCCTGGCCCTGATCCGGCTCGCTCACCCACCAGGCGATGCGATCCTCATACCGCCGGATAACGTCGGCGCTCCCGTCGTCGGAACCCCCATCAACGACAACAACTTCGAGTTCCGCGACGTCCTGGCTAAAGATCGAGAGCAACGTCTCTTCAAGGAAGGCCGCCTGACCGTAGGACGGCACGACGATGCTGATGCGCGGCTCGCTCACCGCTCCTCGATCAGGCTGGAGTAGAGATCCGCATAACGGGTGGCCTGAAGCTGCAGGCTGAACGACTCCTCGGCGAACCGACGTGCAGAGACTGCAAGCCGCTCGCGCCGATCTCGATCGCTGAGCAGTTGGTCGAGCGCCGCTGCGAGAGCTCGCGTGTCCGTTGCAGGAACGAGATCACCCGAGATCTCCGGTATCACCATGTCGGGGAGCCCGCCCGTTGCGAACGCGACGATCGGAATCCCGCAGGCGAGCGCCTCGAGCGCGACGTTCGGGAGGTTGTCGGCAAGCGACGGAATGACAACGACGTCAGCGGCCCGGTACACCGTCTCGATCTCGTTCGGCGCATCGAGCGCGCCAACGTAGACCGTCTCGA